>JBGYGP010000214.1:0-2847 GCA_041820645.1 Proteiniphilum sp.
AAACCGGCTTACCTTGTTTTGCAGTTGGACTCCAAACTGAAGAGTGAAGTATCTTCTACATTTAAAGGAAGTTCTGGTAATATCCCCCTCGCTTGGAGCATTACGTTTTTTATCCTCGCCGGATTGTTTGTGGCGTTTTTCGTGTATCACCGCTTTGTTTTGCCCAAACCGGCAACCGACATTGGCAAAACCACCAACACGCCTACCGAAGTGATGACGGAATTTGGCAAAACATTCCTATCGTTTTTCACGAAAAAGGGCATCCTGCTTGCCGTTGCTTTTATGCTACTATACCGCCTTGCCGAAGCAATGCTGGTAAAGCTCGCTTCGCCCTTCCTGCTGGATGCGCACGAGGTGGGCGGATTGGCGCTCAGCACGCAACAAGTGGGCGTAGTATACGGCACGGTAGGCGTGGTGGCGCTTACATTGGGCGGTATTATCGGCGGCATTGTGGCATCGCGCAACGGGCTCAAATATTGGCTTTGGCCTATGGCGCTTGCCATCACACTGCCTAATGCAGCCTACGTTTTCCTTTCGATGGTACAACCCGAAAATTTCCTGTGGGTAAACATAGCGGTAGCCATTGAGCAATTCGGCTACGGATTCGGATTCACGGCCTATATGCTCTACCTGATTTACTTCTCGCAAGGCGAACACAAAACGGCGCACTACTCCATCTGCACCGGATTTATGGCACTCGGGATGATGCTGCCGGGGATGGCTGCGGGATGGATTCAGGAACAAATCGGTTATCAGAATTTCTTTATTTTTATTATGATAGCCACCATCCCAACACTGCTGCTTATTCCGTTTATGAAAGTGGATAAAGATTTCGGGAAAGCGAAAAAAAAAGGAGAAAAACAGAAGATCGAATAAGTAAAATATCGACAACTTACATTCATTATAAAAGCTTGAAAAGGGGTTAAAGACAACGCTATATGAACGGCAAGAAACGATAAAAAAAGAAGCTTCGGAAAAACTATAATCATCAAATAAAGTAATGTTACGCTACAAAACAAACGATAAAAATATGGTTGTGCAGAAAGTAATTTTTGCTCTTATAACTTGCGGGTTGCTCTCGGTATCTGCTTTCGCCCAAAAAATCCGTATAAAAACGGGAATAGAGGTCCTGAAAGAAACGAATTTCAAAATCTTGCAGGGTAAGCGTGTAGGACTGATTACCAACCCCACGGGAGTGGATAATCGGTTGAAATCCACCATCGACATCCTGCACGAAGCGCCCGGCATACAATTGGTGGCACTTTACGGGCCAGAACACGGCGTACGCGGCGATGTATATGCAGGCGACAAAATCGAAGATTTCAAAGACCCTGAAACCGGCATTCCCGTTTTTTCATTATACGGTGCCACGCGCAAACCTACTCCCGAAATGTTGCAAGGGTTAGATGTACTTGTGTACGACATACAAGACATCGGATGCCGTTCTTACACCTACATCTCCACCCTGTTTCTGGCCATGCAGGCTGCTGCCGAAAACAACATCGAATTTGTAGTGCTCGACCGTCCCAATCCGTTAGGAGGACTGAAAGTAGAAGGTAATATGGTGCAAGAGGGTTTTTTCTCGTTCGTCAGCCAACTGAAAATTCCCTATGTATATGGACTTACGTGCGGCGAGCTGGCGGGAATGATCAACGCCAAGATGCTGGAAAAGCCGTGCAGACTCACAGTGGTAAAGATGAAAAAGTGGCGGCGTAAAATGAATTTCGAGGCTACCGGCCTGCCGTGGGTGCCCACATCACCACACATTCCGTTTGCGCATTCTGCCTATTTTTATCCCGTCTCGGGCATATTGGGCGAATTGAGTTACATATCCATCGGCGTGGGTTATACCTTGCCGTTCGAACTGTTTGCTGCCGATTGGATAACAGATGCGGAGAAACTTGCTAACACTCTCAACAACAAACATTTGCCCGGAATTATTTTCCGTCCTATTCATATAAAACCGTATTATTCGGTAGGGCATGGAAAAAGCTATCGGGGGGTGCAGGTTTATCTGCACGATTTCGAAAAGGCTCGCCTTTCCGATATACAGTTTCACGTGATGGAAGCCGTTGCACTACTTTATCCCGAACACAAAGTATTCGAACACGCCGACAAAAAACGTTTCGATATGTTCGATAAAGTAAGCGGAAGCGATTTCATCCGCAAGGAGTTTTCGAAAAACTACCGTTTCGGCGATATACAAAACTTTTGGACAAAAGACGAGGAGACGTTCGGGAAATTGTCGAAAAAGTATTACCTTTACAAATGAAAAATTTTGGGCGATAATGCTGCGTGATAACGATCGCTCACAACGTGAGTGTTATCGCCTGTAAAACGCATATCACTTCAACATATCATCTAAATATGACACTCTCTCAACTTTCTTCGCGCCTCCTCTCGCTCGACATCCTGCGCGGCATTACCATTGCCGGAATGATTCTGGTAAACAATCCCGGTTCGTGGAACTATGTATATACCCCGCTGGGACACGCATCGTGGCACGGGCTGACGCCTACCGATTTAGTGTTTCCGTTCTTTATGTTCATCATGGGAGTATCCACTTTCATGTCGCTACGGCGGTTCAATTTCGAACCCACAAAAGCCTGCATCCAGAAAATCGTGCGCCGCACGCTGCTTATTTTCCTTATCGGATTGGGTTTGAATTGGTTCGGACAACTCTGCCACGGCCTTGCAAACGGCGAAACCATCGTTGAAGCCGCTACCCATTTCGATACGCTACGTATCCTTGGCGTACTGCAACGACTGGCTTTGGCGTACGGTTTTGCGGCGCTTGTCGCGGTATTTGTAAAATCGAAACACCTTGTGTGGATTATCGTTTCGCTG
>JBGYGP010000215.1:0-4224 GCA_041820645.1 Proteiniphilum sp.
ACGGTTTATTTTTCAACACTATAAAGTTACTGATTTTTCTACTATATTCCTAATTATCAACTAGATTTCTTACGTCGAACTCACGTTAATTTAAGATATCCTTTGCGATAGATTACAGGTGCGTAAAATTGATTTATCTGGTTGTTTGGCAGTTACTCTTCTTAGTATAAAATCAATCCGGCAATACCCGAAATAACAATCAGCAGAATCGGGTCTGTCTTCATGAGAGAGGCAAAAAAAACGGTTCCGAAGATTATCCAACTCTTGTAATCGATAAAATTTTGACTGTTTATAAGCATCAAGGCTGCGGCGGCAATTAGCCCGATTACAGCAGGTTTCAGCGTCGAAAGCGAAGCTTGTATCCATTGATTGTGGTTGAGCTTTGCAAAAAAAGCGCAAACAACAGTCATCAAAATCAGAGAAGGGAGACTTACCGCGACCGTACAAACCGCCGCGCCCAAAATCCCTTGAAAAGAACCGAATCCCAAATCGATAACGGCAGTATATCCGATGTATGTGGCCGAGTTGAAAGAAATTGGTCCCGGAGTGGTTTGCGATATTGCCACAATGTCGGTAAAATCGTTTACCGAAATCCAGTTGTGCCTGTTTACCACCTCATGTTGGATAAGGGGAAGCATCGCGTACCCGCCTCCGAAACCGAATAATCCTATTTTGAAAAATGTCCAAAACAATGCGAGATACAACTCAATCAGTTCCATTTTTTTTGCGATTTAATTGGTAACTTGCAATCGATAGCTTTGCAATACCCAACAAGATTGCGCCAATAACGATAAATACCGGCGAAACCCTTAAATACCACACCAACAGAGCGACCGAAATCGGAATCCAAAGATTGCGCCAATGGATGCCCGCCGCTTTTCCCATTTTCAACAGTGGGGCTGTGATAAGTGCGACAACAGCCGGTCGTATGCCTTTGAAGATTCGTTCCACAGTTTCGTTGTTGTGAAATTGAGAAAAAATAACCGCAATGATTAGGATTACGATGAACGAAGGCAAGATGATACCCAATCCCGAAAATAGACTGCCTTTGAATCCCGATTTTTTGTTGCCTACAAACAGCGAAGTGTTGAGTGCAATAGGCCCCGGCATGGATTGGGCGATAGCGAGCGTATCCATAAAATCTTCGTCATTCAGCCATTTTCGTTTATCAACAACTTCGTTTTTTATCAACGGAACCATTGCGTAGCCTCCGCCGAAAGTAAATGCGCCGATTTTGAAAAATACCAGAAACAATTCGAAGTATTTGTTTCGCAGTTTCATTCGTGTATGTCTTAGTTTAATTAAAAAAAGCGGATTGTGAATAATAAATTACAATCCGCTTTATATAGAAGCCGCATCGGTGGAATAAGACGAAACTCCCTGTGACAGGATTTGAGTGTTCCGATATTTCTGTAATCCGCTGTTTCGATAAATCGAAAACCCGAAAGTTGCGGCCCGCCATTCATATCAA
Source organism: Proteiniphilum sp. (assembly GCA_041820645.1). Lineage (GTDB taxonomy): Bacteria > Bacteroidota > Bacteroidia > Bacteroidales > Dysgonomonadaceae > JBGYGP01. Next base: position 1,472 of record JBGYGP010000215.1, read on the forward strand.
AAACAGAGTCTCGGTTTTATTAATTTTATTGATGAGTTTCCCAATCGACCAATGCGGCAATACCTCATCCATTTTCTTTGGCTCAAAGATAATACACTTGAATTACAAAACCAAATTTTTTAACTTTTTTCTCCTGTTTTTTTTCTGAAAATCGTTTTTATCAATATTTAATGTGTTGTTTGTAGGAATATTGAGACGTGCTATGTATGCGTATTCGTTTCGCGATTGATTTCCGAAAAACAGATTATTTTCATTGTTTTTCATTTGGTCGCAGAATATTTCTTTTTCTAATTGTTTTCGGAATAAAATAATTGTGTTAAATTTGCACATAAATATGGCAATTGTGCAATCCTATGGCTCAAACATCTTCTAAAACCAAAAAAAAATTCATAGAAGTAGCTCGCAATCTGTTTGCAAAAAATGGAGTGGAGAATACGACCATGAATGATATTGCCGAAGCGTCGGGATTTGGCCGTAGAACGTTGTATACCTACTTTAAGAGCAAATCCGACATTTACAAGGCAATCATAGAGTCGGAGTTGGAGATGATGTATAAAGAGTTGGAGGAGGTGATTCGCCGGAAAATATCTGCCGACGAAAAATTGCTTTTGTTCGCTTTTTCACGTTCGAATGTCATCAAAAATGTGGTTGCCCGAAACGGAAATCTCAGAGCCGATTTTTTCAGGGATATTTGGCAAGTGGAAAACGTGCGGAAAGAGTTTGATAAAAAAGAAATTCATTACCTCGAAACTATATTGAGGGACGGAGAGAAAACAGGCATTTTTTCAATCAATAAAATTTCTCAAACAGCCGTAATTCTTCATTATGCGCTCAAAGGTCTGGAAGTGCCCGTGATCCGCGGAGTTTTAAATCTGGATTATGAAAAATCTGCAGACAGAGAGATTGTTTCTCAGTTGATTTTAAATGGATTAAGGAAGAAATAACAAGAGAATATGTATTTAAAATTTTTACAATGAAATTATTAGAAGGAAAGACAGCTCTGATTACCGGTGCGGGACGCGGAATTGGAAAAGCCATTGCGTTGAAATTTGCTTCGGAAGGTGCAAATATCGCTTTCACCGATTTGTTTTTGAACGATGCAACCCGGGCAGTCGAAGAAGAAATTTCGGCTTTGGGTGTAAAATGCAAAGGATACGCTTCAAATGCGGCCAACTTTGACGAAACCCATCAGGTCGTGGAACAAATCATGAAAGATTTCGGACGAATAGATGTGCTTGTAAATAATGCCGGAATCACAAAAGACGGCTTGATGATGCGCATGAATGAAGAACAATGGGATGCTGTAATCAATGTGAATCTGAAATCGGCTTTCAACTTTATACATGCCGTTACTCCGGTGATGATGCGCCAAAAATCGGGAAGCATTATCAATATGAGTTCGGTTGTAGGTGTTTCAGGCAATGCGGGACAAACAAATTATTCCGCATCGAAAGCCGGGATGATTGGTTTGGCAAAATCTATCGCGAAAGAGCTGGGCTCCCGTGGCGTGAGAGCAAATGCCATTGCTCCCGGATTTATTATTACCGATATGACGGGCGCTTTGTCCGAAGAGGTGAAAAACGAATGGGCAAAACAAATCCCATTGCGTCGCGGAGGTACGCCGGAAGATGTTGCAAATACAGCGTTGTTTCTTGCGTCAGATCTCTCTTCGTATGTGAGCGGGCAGGTGATCAACGTTTGTGGCGGAATGAATACCTGATTGGAGGTAGCGATGTTTTAAAATCATTTGTGAGTTCGATGATTATCGGACTCACACTTTTATTTTTACGCGATCTATGCAGGTTTTATACGAAGACAACCATATTATTATCATCAATAAATTTCCCGGAGAAATAGTGCAGGGCGATAAAACCGGCGACGAACCGCTTTCGGAAATAGTGAAACGTTATCTGAAAGAGAAATACGGTAAGCCGGGAAATGTTTTTTGCGGTGTTACGCATCGGCTCGACCGGCCGACGAGCGGGGCGGTGGTGTTTGCGAAAACGAGCAAGGCGCTTTCGAGACTTAACGAGATGTTTAAAAACAGTGAAATAGATAAAACGTATTGGGCAATAGTAAAAAAAATACCTCAAAAACATGAAGATACCTTGTCGCACTACTTAATTAAAAACGAGCGAAACAACAGATCCACCGCTTACGATACTCCAAAAGCAAATGCCAAAAAGGCAGTGCTACATTACAAATTGATTGGGCGATCGGAAAATTATGCTTTGCTGGAAGTTGATCTGGAAACGGGACGTCATCATCAAATCCGTTGCCAACTGGCAAAAATCGGAAGCCCGATAAAGGGCGATTTAAAATACGGTGCCGAGCGCTCCAATCGTGATGGGAGCATTAGCCTGCATGCACGAAAAATAGCGTTTGTACATCCTGTTTCGAAAGAAAAAATAGAAGTAGTGGCCCCCGTTCCTTTCGATAATACTTGGAATGCTCTTTCGGAGGCGGCATCCAATTCGCGCTAATAATCGAATCCCTCTCTCAATCTCTTTTTGGGCGAAGCCCTCGTCGGAGAATATCCCGAATGAATGACTGCCGAAGATTTCGGATTTTTTTCGCAAAAATATCCTTGAACCGAAAGGTGTGAGCAATTTGCATCTTTCAGGATGATAATTTAATCTTTTAGGCGGGAATTATATTCAAAAAAGTTGTTGGTGTATTCAAAAAAGGTTAGTATTGTATTCAAAAAAGTTGTTGGCGTATTCAAAAAGGTTGATGATGTATTCGAAAACATC
>JBGYGP010000216.1:0-5279 GCA_041820645.1 Proteiniphilum sp.
AAGTGGCTCAAAACCGTTCAGGAGGTCTTATCGAATCCCAACCCGAACGCCATAGACTTTCTGGATACGGTGAAAATGAACCTTTTTGCATCCGAAATATTTGTATTTACCCCAAAAGGCGATATTAAAACCATGCCGCAGGGAGCCACCGCCCTCGATTTTGCGTACAGCATACACACACGCCTGGGCGACCATTGCCTTGGAGCAAAAGTGAATCATACGCTGGTGCCGTTGAGCGAAAAACTGAAAAGCGGAGACCAGGTGGAAATCATCACCTCGCAATCGCAAACACCCCAACCCGAATGGCTGAACTATGTAACCACGGCAAAAGCGAGAACCAAAATAGAAGCTGCTCTTCGCCGGCAAAGACGCAGAACCGGCGAAGCCGGAAGAAAAATATTGGAGGAGCTCTTTCACAACGAACCCATCGACAATACGCTATACAACAAGCTGCTGAATCATTACAAAGTAGAGAAAAGAGACGATTTGCACTTTAAAATAGGGAACGGGGAGATTGTCTTACCCGACTCGATCGGGAAATTGTTGAGCAACGATACGGCGCCCCCAAAACAGGACAATCTCTTTATCCGCTATATGAAACAGGCGATGAATGTCATCAAAAAATCGGCCGACGAGACCAAAATGGACACCCCCGTTGCCCCCGGTGATAAAAATAACGGAACCGCTCTCCTTCCCCAAAATACGATTGACAGAAAAGCCGTTTACCGGCTTCAGGAAAACAATTTCAAGAAAAACTTTCTCGTCCCCGCCTGCTGCAACCCGTTGCCCGGCGACGATGTCTTCGGATTTATCACCGATAAAAACGAAGTAGAGGTTCACAAACGCTCCTGCCCGGTGGGTATCAAACTCAAATCGAGCTTCGGAAACCGCGTTGTGGAAGTGGAGTGGGGCAACTACAAGCAATATTCCTTTCTTTCGTCGATTGTCTTTGGCGGAATCGACCGAATCGGTATATTAAACACCATCTTATCGAAACTCTCGGAAGATGTCGTCGTAAATATCCAGAGCGTGAATGTCTCATCGAAGGACGGCATTTTCGAAGGCGTTATAAACGTGCATGTGCACAGCGCCGAAGATGTGAACATCCTGAGTAAGCGTATAGCAAAAGTGGACGGCGTCACCACCGTCCACAGAGGAATTATTTGAACCGGAATTTCGCTATCCGGTATCGACCGCGTATCGTCGTCGAATCTATCTGTTACGGCGTCTCCATCTTCCAAAAACCATCCGGCTTACCTTTTTTGCGGCAAAAGCCATAATCGAAGGTTTGGCCACTTTCCATACGAGGCTGCCTATCTGCGGCAGGTTGTTCAGAGCTAAGTTCAGCAGCAGGTTCGACCTCCTTCCGCGAAGCGGCAATGAAGCCAACGAACCGGAAGCAAGAGGCCCTACCGTTTCGGCAAACTTGGACTTCAGACTCGATACCACACCCTTTGTGAGTATCGTACCCCAATTATCCGACAGATATTGAAACTGATACGAAAGCCGTTGTTCCGAAATAGCTCGTTCTTCGCGGAGTCTTTTTTTCTCCAAATGCAGTTCATCGAGGGGGGTTAGTCGGTAAGTCTTCATTAGCTTTTGGTTGTGTATTTTATATCTTCATCTTCTTTGCGGAGCAAAAAACGGATTGCGGAATTTGTGACTGACCTTATGATCGTATTTTTGAACAGAAGAACAATCAGGACAATCAGTAAAACTCCCAGCGTGGAAACTCCGAATCCCTGCCAAAAACTTCCCAGAATGTCGGCCAGGTAAAATCCGAGCGTGATAAATGCAAACAAAACGAAGATTACCGAAAACAGCAGCATGACAAATCCGAATATAATCGCCGCCGTGCTTTTTCCGGCTTTCTCTATCAGTTCCAGTTTGACAATTCCGACCGTATTGGTTACGTAGTTCGTAACCTCTTTCTTCATATCGTCGATGATACCTGTAACCTTTCGTTCATCCATCGGGGTTCTGTTTTGGGAGTGATGAGCAATCAGTGTTTGGCCAATTCTTTTTTTGCTATTTCGGCAATGTCGTCGAGATCCTCTTTCAAATCATCAACCTCGCTTTTGCCTTTGTATATGGCCGACTTTACATTTGCTCTTACTTTATCGGCAAATGCGTTGGCTTGTTCCAGCCACTCTTCTTTCTTGTCGCTGCCCATGATATAACCGATAGCTGCGCCGAGGGCGACTCCGATGCCGAGTCCCAGTAATAATTTTGCTTCTGATTTCATAGTGTTTTGTTTTTTGAGTTTATAAATTTCGTAAAAAAGACATGCCCGATAAAATCTTCACCTTGTTCGTGCGATGGTCTCTACTATAAAACATACAAGCGGGAAAAATGTTTTCCGGAATTTTCGTTTGCGGCAAAAAAAACGCAGAACAACGGTTTTAAACCTCTTCGCCGAAGAGCGTAGCCGATGTGAAGCCGGTAACGCGCACTCTGACGAAATCTCCGATGCGGTTGTTGCCTTTGTCGAAAATAATCACTTTATTCTGTTCGTTGCGCCCGAAAAGCTGTTCGCGGGAGCGTTTCGAGAAACCTTCCACCAACACGTCGAACTCTTTGCCCGTATCGCGTTCGTTGCTCTCTTGCGAGAGTTGCAGTTGCAGGTCGATAATCTCTTGCAAACGGCGCACTTTGACCTCTTCGGGAATGTTGTCTTCGAGTTTTTTTGCGGCGAAAGTTCCCGGACGTTCCGAGTATTTGAACATGAATGCCGAGTCGAACGCCGCTTCGCGCATCAGTGAAAGTGTGTCTCGATGGTCCTCTTCCGTCTCGCCGTGAAATCCGCACATGATGTCGGTAGAGATGCCGCAACCGGGGATGATGCGCCTGATAGCTTCAATCCTTTCGAGATACCATTCGCGATCGTATTTCCTGTTCATCTGTTTCAGCACCTTGGAGCTACCCGATTGCACCGGAAGGTGAATGTAATTGCACAGGTTGGGATACCGGGCGATTGTATGCAGCGTTTCGTCCGTCATGTCTTTGGGATGCGAAGTGGTAAAACGGATACGCATATCGGGAGCTTCCGAAGCCACCATCCCGAGCAGTGCCGGAAAATCGATTCTCCGCTCATCGTCCGTGTAGAGGTAGGAGTTTACGTTTTGTCCCAACAGCGTGGCTTCTCTGAAGCCCTTGTCGCGCAGGTCGCGGATTTCATTGAGGATGCTTTCGGGTTCGCGGCTTCTCTCGCGACCGCGTGTGTAGGGAACGATGCAGTAGGTGCAGAATTTGTCGCATCCGCGCATGATGGATACAAACCCCGAAATGTTTGCTCCGCCGATTTTCAGAGGGATTACATCCTTGTAAGTCTCCGTTTTGGATAGCTCCACGTTGATGGCTTTTTCGCCTTTTTCGGCGGCGCCGATAAGATTGGGCAGATCGAGGTAAGCGTCGGGGCCGATTACCACATCGGCATGATGATTTTCTATCAGGCTCGATTTTACCCTTTCGGCCATGCATCCCAAAACTCCGATGATAACCGCTCCTTTTCGCTTTTTCTTGAGCGAATTGAAATACTCCAATCGCTGAATTACTTTCTGTTCGGCATTCTCGCGGATAGAGCAGGTATTTACAAAAATCGCGTCGGCATCTTTCTCCCTGTCGGTAAGTGTGTATCCGTCCATCTCCATGATGGCGGCCACTACTTCCGAGTCGGCGACATTCATCTGGCAGCCGTATGTTTCAATAAAAAGTTTTTTTTCTGTTTCTTGTTTCTTTGTTTCCGAGTTCATTGCTTTAAGTTCTTTCTGCTGTAATTCTTGTTGCCGTAAAAGTTAAAAAGATAAACTAATCCCGTTATAAGTTGCATATATGAGAATCTTATTCTATTTTTGCGCCAATGAAAAATAATTTTTTTCATAGTTAAGGTTTTGGTTAAAATATTCGAGAGAGACTGTGAAGTTTCTCTCGAGTTCTTTCATACTCCTACTCCCCGTTTGAAATCGTTTTTTATTAACTCATTTATCTTGATATGTCGCAAAAAATAGTTACTTTTGCGGAGTGCAAAAATAATCAAATTATGGAATTCGGCGACATTATTTATTATATCTTAATGATTCTTATATTTGTATTTGGTATTGTGAACGATGTACGAAAGAAAAACGCAAAGAAAACAGTTTCAAAAACCACTCAGCCAATTGACAGAGAAGAAGAGTCAAGAGAAGTAATCGGAGAAAAGAACCGGCAATCGCTTCCGCCTCGTAGGAAGATGGTAGTGAGAGGAAATCATGCGGAAGAGAGCAAAGCAGTAGCTCCGCCACCCGTATTACGGGAATTTAAGTCCTCCCTGGACTCTGCCATTCAAACGGAAGGGCAATCGTCGATTGATTATACGCCGGTGGATGACAATTACGACTATGCCGTGGCGGAAGCAGACAAATCCATGCGGCGACCAACCCCGCTTGCCGTTGTTTTTTCCGGCAGAGAAGAGTTGATAAGAGCTGTGGTTTACAGCGAAATACTCAAAAGAAAATATTAATATTTCAATAAATAATACTGAGAATGAGTCTTAATTTTGTAACAGCTCAAGAAGCTGCTCGCTTGGTGAATCATGACGATAATGTCGGTTTCAGCGGATTCACCCATGCAGGATGCCCCAAAGTAGTACCTGCCGAAATTGCCAGACGCGCCGAAGAAGAACACGCCAAAGGCAATGAATTCAAAATCGGAATTTTTACCGGTGCTTCGACCGGCGACGCCATCGACGGCGCTCTGGCGAGAGCCAAAGCCGTGAAATTCCGTACGCCGTATCAAACCAATAAAGATATGCGCGATGCAATCAATAACATCGAATTTCCCTATTTCGACCTTCACCTGTCGCAGTTGGCCCAGGAAATCCGCTACGGCTTTTTGGGAAAAGTAAATGTGGCCGTGATCGAAGCTTGCGATGTTACCGAAAACGGAGAGATTGTGCCCACCACCGGTATCGGTATCGCGCCCACCATCTGCCGGCTTGCCGACAGAGTGATTGTCGAGCTCAACAGCAAGGTTCCGCAGAAGCTGCGCGGAATTCACGATATATACGAGCTGCAAGACCCACCGAAACGCCGCGAAATACCTATCTACGAAGTTCAGAACCGTATCGGATTGAACTACATCAAAGTCGATCCTTCCAAAATCTATGTGGTGGAAACCGCAAAAGAGGGCGACGGCGGCGGTTTTGCCCCGGTAGATGAAGTTACCTCGAAGATTGGAGACAATGTGGCGACTTTTCTGGCTCACGAGATGAAAGCCGGACGTATTCCCACACCGTTTCTGCC
>JBGYGP010000217.1:0-8349 GCA_041820645.1 Proteiniphilum sp.
CGAGGTAGGTGTTCCTTCAAAAATATAAATTCCCTCAATCCAACTTGTGTATAGTGATACATCGACCGTGTTTTTGCTTAAATCTCCGTTTCTGAGCTTGGCCATTTCGTTTGGAGAAATTCTTAGGGAACGGCTGTTGGCATCTATCTGCACGCTTCCGTTTACGAGTACCACGGATGCTTCGTTGTCGCTGGGATATGCCGATACGTTGAAACGCGTTCCGAATACCCTGACGTCGAATTGCGGTGTATGCACGATGAAAGGCTTGTTTTCGGATTTTGCGACGTCGATAAATATTTCGCCCTCAATCTCTATTTCCCTCTGCTCTTTGCCGAAAGTTGACGGAAAATTTACGGTTGTACCCGAATTTACCCATATCCTGGAGCCGTCGGCCAACACGAGCGAAGAGCGTTTGCCGTTGGGCACAATGAGGGTGTTTATCCGGATATCGTCCACCTCAATCATCTTTGCCTTGTTTGCACTGTCGGAATATGTTACCTGTCCGTTTGCCAATTCCAATGTTGCGTCTTGCTTCAGCGTTATTACTTTTCCTCCTGCCAGCAATGTGATGTTTTGGTCGGGCAATGTTTCACCGATTATCTCTTCGTTTGCGGCCAGTGTTTTTTCGGGTTTTTTACTTATCGTGTAGAGGACACCTATGAGCAGAATCAAAGCAACTGCCGCCGCTGCAGACAGATAGTAGATGATTCGTTGTTTGAATTTATCTCTTTTGCCGTAGGCAATGCTTTGCAGAATGCGTTGATACAATAAATCGGTATCGGAATATATTTTTTCGTTTATCCTTATGCTGTTGCAAATTCCGGTTGCTTTCTCAAATTCTTCTTTCAGGCCGGGATTTTCTTTTAGAAACGAAATCCAGTAATCGTTGAGCGCTTCGTCGCGGGTAAGATGCCATTGCAAAAACGATTTATCTTTGAGAAAATCGGAATATGTTGCTTTATTACGAATCATTTTTTTCGATTTTGTAAGGAAGACAATTATCTTTTTGTTTTGTAGTCAAAAAAAACAAAAAGATTGAATTTTTAACATTTCGGGCATTTGAGGAGAGGGGAAAAGACCGGATTAGAACGGTATGCCAAAGAATGCGGACAACAGGATGGCGATATGCCCGTTGCCCGTGTTTAAGGTTTTTTCCCTCAAGCTTTCAATTCCTCTCGATACGAGGCGCCTTACCGAATTGGCGTTCATGTTCAACAAAAAGGCAATTTCCTCATAATCCATCTCCTGCATATACCTCAGGTAGATGGCTTCCCGTTGGCGCGGAGTAAGTTCGTTGAGCAAATCTTCTACTGTTTTTTTGAGTTTCTCTGTCTCTTCTTCGCTTATTATAGAGTCGAGAATGGTAATTTCGGTAGTAAACGGAAGGTTTTCAAAGGTAAAATCAGGTACAAGGCGGTTTGTTTTTGAGTGGATATTGAACAGATGATTTCTGAAACTGCGAAACAGATAAGCTGCGGGATTTTTTACAGGCGAGAGCCTGTTTTTTTCGGTAAAGAGTTTGAAAAACACATCGTGGGCGGCGTCGCGGCATACGTCTTCGGCAAAGCCCAAACTGAAACCGTAAGAGAGTAAATCGTTCACATATACGTCGTATATGCAGGAGAATGCCTCATAATCGTTTTCATTACGCAAAAACTTGTCCCAGTAATTTTTCACGATAATGTTATGCTTTGTAACTTTTCTATATTTCTGAAATTATGAACAAAAGTACGTTATTTTATTGTTCTAATCAAAGAAAAAGAGGGAGAATAATATAAATGTTTCAGAAAACATTTTCAGCATCAGGTTATTAGATAATTGTTGCTTCTGTATTCAGTTAAGATTGAAATGTTACCGTTTTGCTTTATCTCTTCGTTTTACCGGCAAGATACCGTCGAGTAATTTTAGTGATACAGTAACCTAAGTTTCGGATAAGAAGCATCATTAAAAATCATTGTTGTCCGATAAAATGATTCCTTTTAGGCGTTGTTTGATTATGTTTGATCAGAAAAACATTTGATCAGAAAAACAAAAGTAAACAAAAGGGGCTGAATTTCTCTATGAACTCAGCCGTATTTTTCGCTATTTCTTGATAATCAGACAGAGTTTTTTGTATTCATAGCACGAAGCGGGCGACGGGCTGTTATCGCTCGGATTCGCGTTTTGCCATCGGGTTTTGCGGCAGGGCTGTTATCCGTTCGATTTGGGTTTCGCTACATTGCCTTTGTTCTTGTCGTATCCCTTGTTGTTGTTTTTGAAGAAGGAGGGGATTACGACGAGCAGCAACAGGGAGGTTCCCCCGACAATCATGGCGGTTGTAACTCCTTTCCGGAGTTGCTGTAATGTAATGGGATTTTCGATACCCCAAAGTTCCAATGTGAAATAGGCGGCTACACAAAGGATTAATGCTGTTACGATTGTTCCGATAATGTATTTCATTTTTGAATGCTGTTGTTGTTATAATCTGCTTAATATTTCCCTTTTTTTCGTATCGAAATCTTCCTGCGTGATGATTTTTTCGTCCAGCAGGATTTTCAGTTTGCGCAGTTTTTCGGTTGCCTCGGTGTTGCCTGCCGATAAGAAGCCGTCGGCCTGTTCGTTGATTTTTTTGCCTATTTCCATGCCTACGCCAAACTGCACACCGGTGCCGGCCAGTCCTCCTTCGTTGCGGGCGGCGTCGCGCAGGGCGCGCAGTTTTTCGAATTCCACATAGCTCAATCCTGCCTCTTCGGCGGCTTTTACATCGGCCGAGGTTTCGGCGATGCGTCCGATTCGCTCCTGTGTTTGCTCGTCGAACTGTGTGCCCACGATTCGGAAATCGGTAAGTTCCAGTCCGAGCGCCGTGTATTCCCGGTTTACTTTCGAGGTTATTTCGCGCGCCATCTCTTCGATACGACCGTCTATTTCGATATAGGAATATTTCTTTTCGTGCAGGATATTGGCAATGAGTTGGATGATACGTTCGGCAATAATTTCGTTTGCCTCTTCGTTTTGGAACAGATCGCGTGTTCCGGTTATTTCGGTGAAAAAGAAGCGCGGGTTGGTTATGCGATAGGAGAAGTTGCCGTTGAGTCCCATTTCCACTGGAATTTTGTATTCACTGTCGATAAATTTGATTGGCGAGGGTGTTCCCCAAGGCTGATTCACTATCTGGGATCTGCGGTAGAAGTAAATCGCCAGTTTGTGTTCGCTTTCGAAATTCTGCCGCAGGCGCGAGAGGGCGGTGACGAACGGATGGTTGTCGGTTTGGAGGTTGAATATTCCTTCGCTCTCGATAATATCGGCTATTTGTCCTTCGTACACCAATACGCAGCCCTGTCCGGGGGCTACGATAAGTTTGCTTGCGTTGACGATTTCGTCGCGTCTGTCGGGATATTTGTACCAGAGTGTTGCCGGATCGGGGTTTTTCCACTGGATGACTTTCGAGAGTTGGTTGCTGAAGATATTGCGCATGCTCATATTCGTTGATGTTTTTTATTCTATTTGTCTAAAATCCCATTCCATGTAGTTGCCTTCTCTTTTTTGCGTATCGAACAACCACGTTTTATTGTTTTCGGAGAAAAGATAGCCCTCTTTTACTCTGATGTAATTGCCGATCAGATAGGGTTTATCGGCGGGCAGTGTCCATTTGATTTCTGCCGTTTCGGCATCGAGCAGTTGTACTATTTTATTGCCCGAAAGGGTGGTCGAGAAAGCAATCATCACCTCTTTGTCGTCGTAGGCCATCACCGTCCCCGAGATATACTCGCGGTCGGGGGTGAAATTTTTCCACGAAATCACTCGCGAGGATTCTGCCTGATAGGCCGACATAAGTACTTTGCGGTAAGGGTCTCTGTCGGTGAAGATACCCGAACCTCCGTAGTCTTTCCACCATGCAAAATGGGGCATATCGTAGGGGTAGCCCGTCTGATGCCAGTAGTAGTATTTGATTAATAGCGGTTTTTCGTCGGGATAGTCGAAAGATTCGCCCGTGAAGACGAACGCAGCCCGTTTTTTCGCATCGGCGGTTTTTTTGGACTGGGCGGCGTAAAATTCGTTTTTGTCATATATCTTGTTGATGATAGGGAAATAATACAACTCTTTGCCCATTTCGTTGATTACCTTAAAACCGTCGTTGTCGTATTCGAATTCTATCTGAAAGACTCCCTTCTCAAACTCCGGCAGGCCGAGTGTCTGGAAGATCACTTCGCTGAGCTCGTATGTAGCGGTATTCAGTTTGAAGAGTTTTCTTTTGTCGATGATGACATAGACGTCGCCGTTTTCGAACGTGCGGATGTTGATTTTGGATAAATCGATGTTTTCCAGCTCGCTCATCTGTTTGAGTTGTATCTGTTTTTGGTCGGCAACCCGATAAATGCCCATGTAGGGCTTTTCTTCTTTCGTTACGGTATATCCCTTTTTATAGACTCCTTCGCCGATTACCGCAATCATGCCCTCGCCGCCGGCGTTGGCAAAACATTCCATTTCGTCGATATCGTCCCATACAAAGCGCTCTTTTTCGCTCTGCTCTCCCTTGAGGGCGATAGCCGGCAAGGGGAAGCCGTCGGCCGACGGCTTTCGGGTATAGAAGATGGAGGATACGATAAACATAACGATCATAAAGGCGGCTACTCCCGCTATTATATATTTCTGGTTCGGTATGTTTACGGGATTGGGGATGTCGGTTTCGTAGCTGTGATGGATGTGGATGTCGTCGCTATCGATAAAAAACTCGGTATGGCACCCGCTGCACCGGTAGTAATCGGTGCGCTGCTCTTTTACCTTTGTACTCCCGCATTGCGGACATTTTATCGCTTTTATTCGTTTGGCCATTTTTCGATGTGCGATGTAAAATAAAGGGGCAAAGATAATGTTTTTCTCGATATGTTGTTGTTTTGTTAAAAAACAAATGTTACCGGATGCTCTTTTTTTCAATGGGCGTATAGATTCGTCCTCTCCAGAGGAGGGGTTGGTCGGGTTGGTCGGTATTGTCGAAGAGGTAATCGAATTCGGCTTTCAAAAAGCCTTTGTTCCAAGCGTTTCTGTCGATTCGGATAAAACCGCTTTTGCAACGGTAAACCGTCGTTTCTGCGGCGGAGGATACGCTGTTGAGCTCGATTCTCGGCGCAGCCGCCTCGTTGCGTATGACGATGACGAGGCGGCAATGGGTTGCCGCGTTCATCTCGGTTGCGCAGACGGTTGAGTCTTCGCCGTATTGCGTTGCCGCTGCAAAGCGGCTCCCGCCCCATTCGTAACATTGCGCCTCGCAGGCGAGGGAATGGTAGCGGCGGGTTGTGTCCACCAGCAGGTAGAAGCGGTGCAGCGAATCGGTATGGATTCTCCCCCGACTGTCTCTCATCCGCTCGACGGCTTCGGGGCAGAGTCCGTCGCAATCCAACTGCCCGAAGGGGTTTCTGAAAATCCCTTCGGGATAGCTCCACCGGGTGGCGAAACCGAAATCGCCTTTCAGCGTATCGACCCACTGCGTGAGGGGGCAATAGGAGGTTCCGCCCCGAAGGCAGGATGCCTGCCCCGCACACAGGCACACCGCCCCCAAAACGAGGATGAGTTTCGCCCGTTTGCACATCTGTTTCGAATTCGGGGAAAATCTCACGGATTCGATGTCAGTTTCGGCAACGATTTTACGCAACGAATTACGCCTCCACGTTTCACCGTTTGTCGCCGATGCCAAACTCCAACCATTGGCTTTGCGGGATGGAGAGTTTTACCACCTTCCGCGCTTCGCTCAACTTGGCATGGATGATGTCCATCTTGGCGTTCAACGCCTCCGTCTTGAGTTTGAGTTCGGCTTTGAGCTTCTCTTGTTCGTCATTGAGTGCGATTGCTTCGGTACGTATCTGCTCGAGTTCCGTAACGAAGTCTGCTCCGATTCCTCTTTTGGCAACTTCCGCCTGATTGTTTTTCAAACCTGTCGCCATCACCTGCGCCCGCGAAATGACTTCCGCATAATTCTTTTTTGTTTTGCTCATTTCTATTTCCTCCTTATCGGTTAAGAGTTAATATTTTGCCAAAGGTATAAAAATATTTTCATTACAAAAATAATATTGCCTGTTTTTATATTTTTTCTATCGGCAAGCTCCCGCAAGTTGTCGGCAAGCTCCCGCAAGTTGTCGGGAAGTCCCCGAAAGTTATCGGCAAGTCCCCGAAAGTTGTCGGGAAGTCCCCGCGAGTTGTCGGCAAGCTCCCGCAAGTTGTCGGCAAGTCCCCGCAAGTTGTCGGGAAGTCCCCGCAAGTTGTCGGCAAACGCCCGCAAGTTGTCGGGAAGTCCCCGAAAGTTGTCGGGCGTAGGGGCGAACCTTTGTGTTCGCCCCCGAAAAGTGTCGGGCGTAGGGGCGAACCTTTGTGTTCGCCCCCGAAAGAGTTCGCGCGGTTCAAACAGCTTTCGTTTTCATCGATGGGAGCTGCTTATGACCTTTATCTTCTTTCCGAACAAGATGTTTATCGTTATAACCGAAAACAAGACGATAGGAACGATGTAAAGCAGAATAACCGGAAGCATTTCTATAGTAAAAAAAAGAGCTCCCCTTTTTTTGCCCCTCCAGCTACTGCCTTCCCAAAAGGGCTGTGCTCCCTCCAAAGCAACATCTACCCTATCCAAAAGCCATAGTTCGAAGGCATTCCGGTGCGGAGGCATAACTACCCACAACAGAAAGAAAAACAACAGAAAGCAATATACGAAGCAGGCAATCAGAATCCATTTTATTGCCTTCCGGGTAATCTCCGCACATACTCTCTCTTTATCTTCGCTGCTCAGCCCTTCAAAGGTTTCGTTCTTCGTACACTCTTTGGTTAATCTATACCAAATATATTTGTATATGAAGTGTTTCGTAATATCTCTTTTTATCATTCTTCTTTTCGATTTTATAATTACTTGTGCCAATCATTCTTCTCTTTATACGGCCGTTTTTTTACTACGCCGTCTGCAATCGGGGGCTGCCTGTTTGGTCGCCACAACATCCGCCCCTTTCCTATCCGGACAGAATGCGGTAAAGGTAGTAATTTATTTCGATATACCGGCGATTGCGGTATTTTTTCCCTATCCATGCCGCAAGGTGTCGGGCGTAGGGGCGAACCTTTGTGTTCGCCCCCGCAAGGCGGCGGGCGGCGGCTTCCCTAAAAAAAAGCATTCGACCGTTTCGGGTCGAATGCTTTTCGGGTTCTCTATCGGGAGTTTTCTTCTTTCAGGCGTTCAGAGAGACGCGTTTGAATCCGGTAACCGTCAGCTCCTTGTCGCTCTGTTTCAGAAACTGTTCGATGGTCAGTTTGCCGTCTTTCACATACTCCTGTTGCAGCAGGGTAGCCTCTTTGTAGAATTTCTGCAAAGCGCCTTCGGCGATTCTGTCGATCAGGTTTTCGGGTTTTCCTCCCTGCCGGGCTTTGTCGCGCGCAATTTCCAGCTCTTTCTCCTTCACCTCGGCCGGGATGGCGTCGGGAGTTACCGAGATGGGGTTCATCGCGGCAACCTGCATGGCCACGTCTTTCGCCACCTGTTCGTCCACCTTTTCCCGGTTGAAGCCTACCGCGGTAGCCAGCTTGTTACCCATGTGGATATACGAAACCACGTACGGCGCCGTAATGTATTCGTAGAAACCCAACTCCATCTTTTCTCCGGTCGAAGCCATTTTGTCGGTGATGAGCTGTTCGACGGTGCCGTTTTCCAACTGGGTTTTGAGCAGTTCTTCTTTGGTTTGGGGTTTGTTTTTGATTGCCGTATCGAGAATCAATTGAGTAAGCGCTACAAACTCCTCGTTTTTGGCCACAAAATCGGTCTCGCATTGCAAAGCGACAATCGCCCCGAAACCTCCGTCGGTAGTTGCCAGCACGCAACCCTCACTTGCTTCGCGATCTTCCCGTTTTGCGGCAACGGCTTGTCCTTTCTTACGAATAATCTCCATTGCTTTGTCAAAATCGCCGTCGGCTTCCGTAAGAGCGTTTTTGCAATCCATCATGCCTGCGCCGGTCATTTTGCGCAGATGCTGGATTTCTGCCATTGTAATTGCCATAATGATATTCCTTCCTATATATTGTGTTTATAATTAATCGTCCGCTTCGTCGTCCTGGGCGTATTTCCCCAACACCGAAGCGTTCATTGCTTCCTTGTCTTCCTGTTTTACGCGCTCTTTTTTCGCCACTTTCGATTTGCGTTCTCTGCGCGGTGCTTCCGCATTCTCATCGTCTTGCTCTTCTGCGGCGTTGGCGTCGGCTTTCTCCACCTTGCGCTCATCGAGCCCCTCCTTGATGGAGTCGCACAAGAATTCGAGTATCATATCGATGGCCTTTGCCGCATCATCGTTGGCGGGGATGATAAAATCCACGTTGGTAGGGTCGGAGTTCGTATCCACAATCCCG
>JBGYGP010000218.1:0-11361 GCA_041820645.1 Proteiniphilum sp.
CTGTGTAGAGGCACGAAGGTCATCCATGATGAAAATATGCTCTTTTTTCAGAATCTCTATCGAAGGTAAATTTTCGGGAATATTTACAGGCATCTTTGTTGTCTTTTGGGAAGTATATAAAATCAGAAAATATTTTTCAGGAAACAGGGCTCATTTTTTTACGCTCCATCCGAATTTGCCTATCTGTTCGCCCAGTTTATAGTAGTGTCCGTGTGAATAGGCTATGAGGTTGGCCTGTTGCATATCGAATTTGCCGGTTTCGGGGTCGAAATATGCTTCGTCGGCCTGCACGTTTACCACTTCGGAGATAAACATGTCGTGCGAACCGAGGGAGATGATTTCTTTCACTTTGCATTCGATGCAAAGCGGCGACTCTTCGATAGTAGGCGCACCAATCACGGTGGCTTTGCCGGGAGTAAGGTTCATCTCCGCAAATTTGTTGCAATCGCGCCCCGAGCGAACGCCGCACCAGTCGGCAGCCCGAGCCAGAACTTCGGTGGTAAGGTTGATGACAAATTCCATCTCGCGTTTGATAATTCCGTAAGAATGCCTTTCGGGACGCACCGAAATATAACAGAGGGGCGGATTGGTACAAAGGGTTCCAACCCAACTTACGGTAACGATATTGTATTCTCGGGGCGAACCGCCGCAACTAATCATTGCCGCCGGCAAAGGATATATCAATGTACCCGGTTTCCAATTCTGTTTCATCTTTTTTACAGTTAAGTTTCGCTATTTCAGAATAATGTCTTCTTTCGAAATCTTCACTTCGCAATAGTGGCATTGCAGTTCTACTTTCTCTTTATCTGTTACGTGAAAGCGGGTTTTCATCGGTTCGTTGTTGGTGATGCACTTGGGGTTGTTGCACATCACAATCTCCGAAATTTCATCGGGGAGGATAACTCTTTTTTTTTCTACGACCTCGAAGTTTTCGATGATGTTTAAATTCACGTTGGGGGCTACCAGTGCGATACGGTTGATTTCGTCTTCCTTGAAAAACTTGTCGGCGATTTTGATGATTCCTTTGGTTCCCATTTTTTTGCTTTCCAGATTGCTGCCGATGGTAATGGGATTCTTCAGGTTATCGAGACCGAGAAGCGTTACTACTTTAAAAAGTTGTTCCGAAGGGATATGGTCGATAGCTGTGCCGTTTTTCAGAGCGGCTACCTGCAGTTCTTTTCTCATTTTGAATATTTTTTAATCAGATGGTTTGTGATATCAATCGACTTTTACATCCAGTAAATCGCAAATAACGGCCTGACGAGTAAACATGCCGTTTTTTGCCTGTTCGAAATAATAGGCTTTTGGGTTGTTATCCACATCCTGGCTTATCTCCTTCACGCGGGGCAGAGGATGCAGCACTCGCAGATTTTCTTTGGAGTCTTTCAGCATTTCGTTGTGCAGGATATACACGTTTTTTACCTTTTCGTATTCCATCAAGTCTGTAAACCGTTCTTTCTGAACACGCGTCATGTAAAGTATATCGGCGCTGTTGATGGCTTCGGGGGCAAAATCGGTGTACTCTTTGTATCGGATGAGTTTGCTGTCACAAAATGTTTTGTATTTGTTGGGAATGCGCAACTCGTCCGGCGCCACAAAATTGAAGGTGGGGTTGAAGTGCGAAAGCCCCTGAATGAGCGAGTGTACTGCCCTGCCGTATTTGAGGTCGCCTACAATGGTTATGGTGAGGTTTTCCAACGTGTTTTGCGTTTCGTAGATAGTAAACAGGTCGAGCAAGGTTTGTGTGGGATGCTGATTGGAGCCGTCTCCCGCGTTGACTATTGGCACCGGCGAAACTTCGGAGGCGTATCGGGCCGAACCCTCCAAATGATGCCGCATGATGATGAGGTCGGCATAATTGCTTACCATCATGATGGTATCTTTGAGCGACTCGCCTTTTGTAGAGCTGCTGGTTGCAGCGTCGGAGAAGCCGATGATGCGTCCGCGAAGGCGGTTTACGGCGGTTTCGAAACTCAAACGGGTACGTGTGGAGGGTTCGAAGAAAAGGGTTGCGCAGACGCGCCGCTGCAAAAAATCGCGGTTAGGATTTTCTTTGAATCCGGCGGCGCTTTGCAGGATGCGCAAAATATCGTTTTTGTCATAATCTCCGATATTTACTAAACTTTTTGGTTTCATAAAGAGGCAGAGGTTTTTTGTTTTTGCAAAAATACATTTTTTTTTGACGCAAATCGGGAATATTCGGAAATAATGAATATTCGGAAATAATGTATCCGATGGCATCAAATTACAACCGTAAAGGGTAGCGGTTTTCGCATTTTTTTTCTCGTTTCCACTATTTTGATTAATTTTGCAAGATATTCAAAAAAGCGATGCAAGAAGATAAAAGTCGGTTGATAAGTTTCGCTATGAGCGGCGGCATGTATCTGGGGTTGTTCTGGCTCGTCAAATACCTGTGTGTAATGGGTGCGGGGGCTGTGCCTGCGCTCGGTTCTGCGAATTTGTTTCTGTCGGTTGGCACTCCGCTTATTTTATTCTATTTCCTGGTAAAATACAGAATCGAGATTCTCGACGGCACGATGCGATTCGGGCACGGGGTGCAGTTTTCCATTCTTTTGTTTTTCTTTGCCTCCCTGCTCGAGTCGACTCTCGTATTTGCCCATGTGCAGTGGATTGACCCCTCGTATATCGGCAATCTGTACGCCAACATGATTGAAATGGCCAAAACTCTTCCTTTGGATAAGACAATGGTTGCCGCTGTCGAAAACCAACCGTTGCCGTCACCGGCAAATTATGTTTTCAACAATGTGGTGATAGCCGATGTGTTTATCGGTATGCTGCTATCGCTTGCGCTGGTGCCCATGTCGTTCAGATACGCGTCGAAACCCTTTATTAAGTCGGAAAAAGATGAACAAAATTGATATTTCGGTAGTAATTCCTCTCTTCAACGAAGCCGAATCGCTTCCCGAACTTTACGCCTGGATAAAGCGCGTGATGGAGAAAAACGGTTTTTCGTACGAAATCATATTCGTTGACGACGGCAGTTCCGACAACTCCTGGCATATAATCTCCCGGCTACGGGAAGAATCGGAACAGGTCAAAGGCATCAAATTTCAGCGCAACTACGGCAAGTCGCCCGCCCTGCATTGTGCATTCCGCAAGGCAGAGGGCGAAGTGGTAATCACCATGGATGCCGATTTGCAGGACAGCCCCGATGAAATTCCCGCACTCTACCGAATGGTAAAAGAAGAGGGTTACGACTTGGTATCGGGCTGGAAACGCAAACGCTACGACGCCAAACTGACCAAGAATCTGCCTTCGAAACTCTTCAATGCCACTGCACGAAAGGTGTCGGGAATCAGGTTGCACGATTTCAACTGTGGGCTCAAAGCCTACAAAAACACACTGGCCAAAAGCATCGAAGTGTATAACGACATGCACCGCTACATACCTATTCTTGCAAAAGAGGCGGGATATAAGAATATAGGCGAAAAGGAGGTAAAGCATCAGGCGCGCAAGTACGGAAAGAGCAAGTTTGGAGCCAACCGTTTTGTGAACGGCTACCTCGATTTGATGACCATTTGGTTTCTCAACAAATTCGGCAAGAAACCCATGCATTTTTTCGGCTTGTGGGGAAGCGTGATGTTTTTGCTCGGTTTTCTTGCCGTGATAGCGGTGGGGGTTATCAAACTTTACGATATGTATAAGGGCAATCCCTATCGGCTGGTAACGGAATCGCCCTATTTTTACATTTCGCTTACCATGATGGTTTTGGGCACGCTGATGTTTATGACCGGATTTTTGGGCGAACTGGTGTCGCGAAACTCTCCCGAACGAAACCAGTACCGTATCGAGGAGGAGTTTTAATCGGAAAACATAAAAAAGAGATAACTTATGATGAATCTGGATGAAATTATCGCGCGGCGTAAATCGGTGCGCAGTTTCAAAGCGAGGGAGGTGCCGGAAGAAATGGTCGAAAGAATAATCGAGAGCGCCCGTCTGGCCCCTTCGGCCGTAAATTTTCAGCCGTGGAGGTTTTACATCTGTTTTTCCGACCGTGCCAAAGAGGTTGTAAGAAACAGCTATCCCCGAGAATGGTTTGCCGGTGCGCCGTTGTACATTGTTGCGTGCGGCAATCACGACCAAGCATGGAAACGCCCTTCCGACGGCAAGGATCACACTGATGTGGATGTTGCCATCGCGGTGGAACAGATGGTTTTGAAAATCACCGAACTCGGATTGGGAACCTGCTGGGTATGCAATTTCGATACACGCATTGTAAAAGAGGGTTTATCGCTCGAGACCAATATCGAACCCATTGTGCTATTGCCCATCGGTTATCCGGCTGACGACGGCGCCGAGGCACAGAATAAAAAGCGAAAACCGACAGAAGAAATCGCTTACCGGATATGAAAACAGTTCTCAAAAAATACGCAACCCCGGCAATCTTTGCATGCCTATTGCCGGTTTGGATTCTGTTGTCGTGTAAACGGGAAACCGTTTACTTTCAGAACAGCGGAACGATTTTCCACACCTCCTTTCACATCAAATACGCTTACGAAAAATCGCTCGAAAGCGAGATTGCAGCCGAATTGGAAAGATTCGACCAATCTCTTAACCCGTTCAGAGAAAACAGCATTATCTCGAAAGTAAATAACAACGAGCCGGTAGAGTTAGATTCGCTCTTCTCGGACGTTTTCAATAAGGCAAAAACCGTTTCGGAAAACAGCGGCGGAAAATTCGACATCACCGTTTCGCCGCTTATCGACGCCTGGGGGTTCGGATTCAAAAACATGGACAACATAACGCCCCAAGTCATCGACAGCCTGAAAGAGTTTGTCGGGTTCGATAAAATCGGCATCGCCCCCGACGGCAGGATTTTCAAAACCGACCCGCGCGTGCAAATCAACACCTCGGCGATAGCCAAAGGCTATGCCTGCGACGTGGTTGCCCATTTGCTGAAGAGTTACGGCATTGAAAACTTCATGGTCGAAATAGGAGGAGAAATCGTTGCCAAAGGGGTGAACGAGCGCGGCGAATGCTGGCGCATAGGGATCGACAAGCCTCTCGACGACGCCACCGGCATGAAGCGCGAGTTGCAAACCGTTCTTGCCGTTTGCGACAAATCGATGGCCACAAGCGGCAACTACCGCAATTATTATGTGAAAGACGGCAAAAAATACGCCCACACCATCGACCCGCAAACGGGATACCCGTCGGAACAAGATATTCTAGGCGCTACCGTGATTGCCGACGATTGCATGACCGCCGATGCCTACGCTACCGCTTTCATGGCTTCGGGAGTGGAAAAATCGAAAGAGATTGCGAAAAAAATTCCCGGTCTGCATTACTATCTCATATACTCCAAACCCGACAGTACGCTGGGAGTGGTTTATTCCGACGGATTCGAACAATTTTTTGCCAACAAACTGGATATACTGATGCAATGAAACGCCCCCTTTTTGAAATGATTCCCTTGAGCAAACCGCAGACTGTCGGGTTGCCCGTTTCGTACTCTTTTTACGAAACTCCGTTCGGAAAATCCATCATTGCCTCCACAGGCGACGGAATTTGCTACATCGGCTTCGGAAACGAAGAAAATATGTTTGCGGATTTAAAGAGGCGGTTGCCCAAAGCGCAGTTTCAGCTGCTCGAAAACGATGTACAGAAAGCCGCTTTGTCGGTTATCGACGGAAAAGGGCATTCGGGCAAAATCGTTTTGTATGTTTCGGGAACCGATTTTCAACTGAAAGTATGGAACTGCCTGCTTCGGATTCCCGACGGCGCACTCTCCTCCTACAGCGAAATCGCCCGAAGCATCCGCCGTCCCAAAGCGGCAAGAGCCGTAGGCACCGCCGTTGGCGCCAATCCCATATCGTATCTTATCCCCTGCCACCGCGTCATACGTTCCGATAAAACGCCCGGCGGCTATTTCTGGGGAATCGAAATAAAAAAGAAAATGATTGCACGCGATTATTCCGGCAGCGAGCCGGGTTCTAATCCGGCAACAGATAAAAAATAAGCCGATAGATAAAAAATTGCGCTGCAAAATAGTTTTTCCGGCCGAGCCGAACCGGTGACATTTTGTTTCGGCAGAATCTCCGAAAAGGCAAAAAGAAAGCAGTTCGCCCCGGCTACGTTACAGCCAAGCCAAACGGGTAATATTTCGGATTGAAAACAGATTGAATAAGATAGAAAACCGTTAATAAAGAAGACGAATTATGAATCGAATATTGAGCATTTTAGTTTTTTCCATCCTTTCGTCGGTTTTTGTTTCAGCGCAAGAAACCGATTCGGTAAAGTATCCCACTTTCAGAATCGATGGAGTCATGAAAAACAAGTTTGAGTACGCTTTCGAAACCTCCAATACGCGGTTCTCGGTCAGAAACTCCCGAATCGGCGTGCGGGGCAACCTTGCCGAACCGGTATCCTACCGGGCACAGTTGGAGCTCAGCGATAACGGCAACTTCAGGGTTCTCGATTTGTACGGAACACTGCATCTTGCCAAAGGTTTGAAACTCTCTCTGGGACAAAACAGCATTCCTCTTTTCAACAGCTACGTGGTGAATCCGGGCGCCATGATGTTTGCCAACCGTGCTTTTCTCGCCAAATATTTTCTGGGAACGCGCGACATCGGGGCGCTGGCCGAATACGCCTTCCGCACGGGGGGATGCCCTGTCTCTCTGGAGTTCGGACTCTTCAACGGCAACGCCATCAACGCTCCCGTCTGGCGCGAACAGCTGTCGTATGGCGGACGCCTCCAACTCGGCTCGATGAAAGGGTTGCGCGCAACGGCCAAGTTTTACGATTATCCGCAAAGCAACGAGAATCATCTGTTTCTTTACGGCGCCGACCTCCGGTACGAAAGCAGCAATTGGAAGGTTGAAACCGAAATCATGAAGCGCGACGACAAGATAAATTCCGCCAACAACATGCTCTCCTACTATATACAAGGAGCTTACGCTTTGCCGTTGAACTTCGGCAAGATATTCAAGCACATCATCCCGGCCGCGCGTTGGGACGCCATCGACCAGAGCCTCCATCAGGGCGGATTCGATGTCAACCGGTTGACGGTAGGATTGGGTTTCGGATTCAAACAAAAACTGTTCTCCTCGCTTATCCGTTTGGATTACGAAAAATATTTCGTAAACCGAAACCTCCCCGCTTTAGGCTCTTCCGCCGAAATGGATTCCGACAAACTCACTCTGGAACTGCTGCTTACGTTTTAGAAAACAAACGAAGCTTTGGCACCGATTTCTTTGAACGATTTTTCGCGAAAAGAGGAGAAAATGCCGGCGTTGAAAAACCGGTTTCCTATTCCGTATCCGATTTCCGTGTAAGATTTTATTTGCGGAGTTACGAGCTGGCTCAGATAAAACCGTTCGATGCTGATGTAGTCGGAGATAAAAGGTACGTTTTTGAGAATCAGAAACGGAGCTTCGTACATGAAGTGAGCCTGTATGTACGAATCCGAAGCGTTGTAGAGGTGGCGGCTGAGCAGATTGAACGAGCCCCCGATACCGTCTTCCCACAAATTCGGGAAGTTTGTCCTCGCAAAGAAAACAAAATCGGCAAAATACTCGGTCTCCTGATTGGTAAACTTCCCCATACCGATATGGTAATGAAAAGATTTCATCAATCCTACCGTAATATTCTGGTTGATATCCACCTCAACCCGGTTGTACTGCGACGTGCTTCCCAAAATGTTTTTGACGCTTCGGGCAAACTCTATTCTGAACGTCGGAAAACGCGACCTTACGTAAATCTTTTGTCTTCCCTCGTAGCGGTGATACTGTTCGGGCGTCCATGTAAGCCTGATGTAGGGCACAAACGTTTTTCGGGTATCGAGCAGCCGCACCAAAGTACCGTCTTGCTGTATGGGGCTGTATTCTATCTCCTTGTCTTTGGGAGTCCGGATATGATACTCCAAGCCGCCGGTAGTCAGGAAACCGTTGAACAACTCAAAGTGATTGAAAATCTTGAAGTAATAATCCTGATAGTAGTTAAGCGATAAATCCGTGTACAAAAGCCCCTGATTGGCAAGCCTCGTCTTGATCATATTCAAAAACAGCGAGCTGTAAGTAGGATTCCCGATTCCGGCCGAAAAGGAAACGCTTCCCAGAAAATAGGGGTCGTAATTCCACGAAGTGGTCAAATCGGCGTAAAACTCTTTCCTCTTAAACAGGTATCCGGCATAAGCATCTATCTGGAGGCTGCGGCTTCGTTTCAAGTCGAAATCTACCGATATGTTCTGCCTGTACGTGATGCCGTCTGTCGAAGAATACCCCAGCATCTGCGGATTAAACAAACCGCTGTACCCTATCATGGTCGATTTGTATTTGTAGCGCGTATTTGCAACCAACCCTTTCGAAAACTGAGCCGTCAACCGCCCATTTCCGTTTTTCACCTCCTCCTTTCTTTTTTCCTCTTCTTTTTGCAGAAGCTGCGCATGATAATCCGCCAAAACATCCAACTCTTTTCTCTGGAGCGGAAACGTCCGGTGTTCGCTCCAGAAAACCGAGTCGTTGTTTACCGGAACCGAGTCCAAACGCATCGCGTACAGATCGCTGATATTTAACGATTTTTTCGAGGGGGTCTGTTCGCGGGGAGTAAATTCCAGATAATCGATGGTTGCCAGATGGCGACTCGCCACCTTGTTGCCCAAATAGGAAGCGGTGTTGTAGATAATAAATCTTTCGGGAAGATAATTGGTTATCCATTTGTCTCCCATGGAAATATCGAACGAAAAATCGGCAAACGACTCCAACCCTTCGGCCGAAAAGTGAATCACTCTCCAGGTCCCTTCTTCCACCACAAATTGTCCTTTCAGCAGTTTGGGATTTTCGTATATCGGAGTAAACCCGACGGTATAGTAATTTTTTCCGTTCTCCGCATGTGCCCAAAACAATTTGTACCTGTAATATTTAGATGTAGAAAAGCGAATAGGCATAAAAAAAGTTTCGTCGTTGGTCGTTTCTCCGTAAACATTGAGATAAAGCAAATTGAAAGGGAGCATCTCTACATCTCTTTTGTTCGTGATGGTTCCGGTTATGTTCTTCACGTCCAACAAATAATGTTTCGGGTAGGTATATTTCAACAAACTCACGGTTTCTATTACGGCCTGGTCTGATTTTGGGTCGTGCAATACAAATTGCGGGATCAAATGCGTGTATTTGTAAAGAATGTTTTTCTTTACCGTTTCCACATAGGTACGCATATAGACCTTGGCCTTGTAACTTTCAACCAGACCGTTGTATTTTTCGGAGGCGCTCATGGCTCTTTTCAAAACAGTATCGAGAGGGAGCGGGTTTTGAGCTTTTGCTTCCGAAAAACAGAAAATCAAAACAATGCACAGAATAATTCTTGATTTCATTTCTCCTGCAAAACTACTCAAAAATTCAAAACCTACCCATTCTTTTTCGGAGCAAATGTTCTTGTGGCAATTTCTCGCATAAAAATTTCTGATTTCGATTCGGTTGCAACCATTAATCATTCGGTTTTTCCGCTACTTTTCAAATTAATTTGTATTTTTGTGTTCTAAAACATTGTTTTATAACAGCCAATGGTAAAAAAGAGCAAAGAGATGATTGATTTATCATCCAAATTGACAGATATTTGGCGATTTCTGACTGACGAAGAGCGCGAATTGATAAAAGAAAACGCGCGAATCGTTCACTACAAAAAGAACGACGTCATTTACCTCGAAGGAGAAATGCCTAACGACTTGATGTGTCTCCTAAAAGGAAAAGTAAAAATCTACAGAACCGGAGTAGGAGGCAGATCGCAAATCATCAGGCTCATATCGGCTATTCAATATTTCGGATACCGGGCATTTTTTGCCCGCGAGGCGTTCGTTACCGCTGCTTCCGCATTCGAATCTTCCACCATTTGCATGATTCCCATGGAACTTATCGAACGATTGCTCCGCGAGAATGCCGGCTTGGCAATGTTTTTCATCCAGATGCTATCGGTGGATTTGGGGATTGCCGACCAGCGCGTGGTAAACTTGACCCAAAAACATATCCGCGGACGGCTTGCCGAATCGCTTATCAGTTTGCGCGACAGTTACGGTTTCGATCAGGACGGTGCCACAATCGCGATTTACCTTTCGCGCGAAGATTTGGCAAATCTCTCCAACATGACCACTTCAAACGCTATCCGAACGCTTTCCAACTTTGCCGATGAGCGCATCATTTCGATGGACGGCAGGAAAATAAAAATCATCAACGAAGAGACACTTCGAAAAATAAGCCTGATCGGATAATTATTATCGTCGGCACGCCCTGCTTTCCAAAGATCACAAACTACGTTCTAATGATAAAAAAAATCACAAAATCCCTGTTCGCGTCCTATTATAAACCGATTGAAAAGTTTATCGAAAACCCGTGGAAAACCCAGTACGAAAACTTTCAATATCTGGTTCAACACGGTCGAAACACCTATTTCGGACAACGGTATGATTTCGATAAAATCAGGAGTTTGGATGATTTTACTCGAAACGTCCCGGTATCGGTTTACGAAGATTTGCGGCCGTATCTCGATAAGATTTTAATCGAAAAGCAGAGCAACATTCTCTGGGATACGCCGGTAAGATGGTTTGCCATGTCGAGCGGCACCACCGAAGACAAAAGCAAATACATTCCCATCACAAAAGAGTCGTTGAAGAATTGTCACTATCGCTGCGGCTATCATATGCTTGCGTTGTATGCCCGCTCTTTTCCAGATTCGGCTTACATATTCGGCAAAACTTTGGTTTTGGGCGGAAGCCAGCAAATCAACTCCATCGGAGACGGTATCTTTACGGGCGATGTGTCTGCCGTATTGATGAAGAACCTCCCTTGCCTTGTCAAAAGGTTGCGCACTCCCGAAGAGATTGCTCTTTTGTCCGATTGGGAGGAGAAACTGCAACGGCTTGCCGATTATTCCGTAAAGGCCGATATTCGCGCTCTTGTGGGAGTGCCTTCGTGGATGCTGGTTTTGCTCAGGAAAATCGAAAAAGATAGCGGACGCTCCATCCCCGATATTTGGCCAAACCTCGAAGTATTCTTTCACGGCGGCATCAGTTTCGTTCCTTTTCAGGAGCAATACGAAAAGATGATACCTACTCCCAAGATGAATTATTGGGAGACTTACAATGCTTCCGAAGGTTTTTTCGGTGTTCAGTACGCTCCCGGGTCAAAAGATATGCTTTTGCTTCTCGACAACGAGGTGTTTTACGAATTTCTGCCCGTTTCGGAATGGAACAAAGAGCATCCCGAAGCCATCTCGTTGCAGGATGTCGAAGTGGGCAAGCAGTACGCTTTGGCGATAACCACAAGCGGCGGATTGTGGCGATACAAAATCGGCGACACCATCGAATTTACCTCCCTGAATCCGTATCTTTTCAAAGTTACCGGGCGCACC
>JBGYGP010000219.1:0-8409 GCA_041820645.1 Proteiniphilum sp.
AAAAAAGCGGTAAACCCGATTTGTGGGGTAATATGATAATGGTGTGGTGCCTGCAATCGTATTACGAATACTCTAATGACCAAAGAGTCATCGACTTAATGACCGGTTATTTTAAATGGCAACTGAATCTTCCCGATGATATGTTTCTGAAAGATTATTGGGAAAATAGTCGGGGAGGGGACAATTTATTGAGCATATATTGGTTGTATAATATAACGGGAGATAAATTCCTTTTGGACTTGGCAGAAAAAACACATCGTCATACTGCTGACTGGAGACAACGCTCTACACTCCCCAATTGGCACAACGTGAACATTGCACAATGTTTTAGGGAGCCTGCCACCTATTTTATGTTATCAAAAGATTCTGCCGATTTGATAGCTACGTACAATGTGCATCATTTAATTAGAAATACGTTTGGACAAGTGCCCGGTGGAATGTTCGGAGCCGATGAAAATGCACGGATGGGATATATCGACCCCCGACAAGGAACCGAAACCTGCGGTTTTGTGGAACAGATGGCTTCTGACGAAATTCTTTTGCGTATTACAGGCGACCCTTTTTGGGCGGAACATTGCGAAACAGTGGCCTTTAATTCCTATCCTGCTTCGTTAATGCCCGATTTAAAAGCCTTGCGCTATATTACTTCCCCCAATCATACCATCAGCGATTCGAAAAATCATCATCCGGGAATCGACAACCGAGGCCCGTTTTTATCGATGAATCCTTTTAGTAGCCGTTGCTGTCAACACAATCACGGGCAGGGATGGCCTTATTTTATAGAACATCTGATGTTGGCAACACCCGATAACGGAGTAGCAGCAGTAATTTACGGCGCGTGCACCGCCACGGTAAAAGTTGCTGACGGTAAAACCGTAGAGATATTGCAAGAAACCAATTATCCGTTTGAAGAAAGCATCCGATTTACGATAAATCCGTTCGAAAATGCATCGTTTCCGTTTTATTTGCGGATACCTTTGTGGGCCGATAATCCTTCGGTAGAAATCAACGGAACTCCAGTAAACGTTGTTTTGGAAGGAGGAAAGTATGTCCGCATAGAACGGAATTGGGAAAAAGGCGATAAAATAACATTGAATGTTCCAATGAAACTTACACAATCCGTTTGGCATGTAAACCAAGACAGTCGCAGTATCCATTACGGTCCGCTTACCTTTTCGTTAAAAATTAAAGAAAACTACGAACAGGTAAGTACTACGGAAACAGCCATCGGAGATTCGAAATGGCAAAAAAATGCCGATGCAAGCAAATGGCCTACTTACGAAATTTATCCCGGAAGCGACTGGAATTATGGTCTCCTTATCAACGACAGACTACCCTTGACGGAAAATTTAGAGGTGGTAAAAAAAACGTGGCCGTCTGATAATTTCCCGTTTACAGTAACTAACGTACCGCTCGAAATAAAAGCGCGTGGGCGAAAAGTAATCGGATGGGATTTTGACAAATATGGCCTCACCGGTGAACTTCCCATAAAAGAGAAGCTGCGATTTGAATCTCAGACGGAAAACATCGTTCTCATCCCCATGGGAGCAGCTCGCCTGAGAATTTCGGCATTTCCGGTATATAATCCGTAACCCAGATGAAAAATTCAACTCATTTATTTATCCTGTTGTTCATTTCTTGCTTGAGTTGTACTGCGTTAAACAAAAAACAGGCTATCAATTCCGCACATGGAGTGCCGTTGGCGGATCCCTTTATTCTTTTGCATGAAGATGTTTATTATGCATATGGAACCCATTCAAATGACGGAATTGCAGTTTTCACATCGGACAATCTCGAAGAATGGAAAAAGGCTCCGGCTCTCGCTCTGCATAAGGATAACTCTTTTGGTGACAAATGGTTTTGGGCACCTGAAGTATATTATGTTAACGGGAAGTTTTACATGTATTATACGGCAGAAGAACATATCTGTGCGGCAACTTCCGATTCTCCGTTGGGTCCGTTTATCCAGGAGGTTAAAAAGCCGATGCTGGAAGGTGAAAAGGCAATTGATAATTCTTTGTTTATCGATGATGACGGAACTCTTTACCTTTTCTTTGATCGGTTTAATGATGGACTAAATATCTGGGTCGCGGAACTGGAAGAGGATCTGATAACCATCAAAATGCAAACATTGCATCCGTGCATTCGTGTATCTCAAGAATGGGAAAAAGTATGGCCCAGGGTAAATGAAGGTGCTTTCGTAACAAAACATAACGGTATGTATTACATGACGTATTCCGCAAACAGCTATGAAAGTCCGTTTTATGGCATTGGGTGCGCTACCGCCACGAGTATCATGGGTGAATGGACAAAGTATCGGGATAATCCCCTGCTGCAAAAACCCAAAAATCTAGTGGGAGTGGGACACAATTCCGTCTTTACCGACAAGCAAGGAAATTTGAGAATTGTTTTTCACGCTCACTGCGATACCGGTAACATTCATCCCCGGTATATGTACATCAGCAAAGCCGGTTTTAAAGAGATAAACGATGAGGATCAGTTGTACATTGATGACAAATATGAAATTCCAATATTAATCAAATGATAATGAAAAAATCAGATTAGTTTATACCCTTTTATAATTGGTAAGGGTTGGGATAATATATATATGGAAAGATTTGGAGAAAGAAATTTTGTTTTTTTTATACTATGTATTATTGGAATGATGTCTAACACTTTAAGTGTGGCATATCCCGATTATCATTTCAAACACTACGATATCAATAACGGTTTGTCTCAAAATACGGTTTTCAGTATTTTTCAGGATAAACAGGGTTTTATGTGGTTTGGCACAAAAGACGGCCTGAATAGGTTTGACGGAAAATCGTTCAAAACATTTCATTTTTCTCCGGGAGGTAATTTAAGAGACAACGTTTTCAGGCGCATTCTACAAGACCCGGAAGACAACTTGTGGGTGGCCACAGAAGAAGGTGTTTATGTTTACAATACACACTTGGAGTCGTTTAGCCGATTTGAAAATACGGCAAATAACAACCAATCCATAGATGGTACGGTGAGCGATATGATCATGGACGGTGAGGGAGATATATGGATGTCGGTGGAAGAAAAAGGCGTTTTTCAGTATAACATTTCAAAAGACGAATTGTCGTTTTATGAAGTCCCTCTTTTTACGGGAGGAATGAAAATATTGACACTTTGTGCCGGAAAAAACAACGATATTTGGGTATTTCCATACTCTCACAATTTTTTGCGCATCGATAAAAGAACGAAAAAAATATCCGAGTTTCCTCTAAAGGACAATCCGTCTCTTATGGCTGATGCTGGTGAGATTTCTTTTGTGTTGGCCGATCGGTATAACGATTTAATTTTATGCACATCTCAACAAGGGCTTCTCAACGTTAACACAGTTGACAGCACACACAAGGCAATATTACAACAAGATGAACACGGCAATCCTGTTTTTGTGAGAAGCATTGCCCGCATCGACAATAACACCTTATGGATAGGTACAGAGTCGGGAATTTATATTTATAATAGCCAAACGCATGAAACCGTTAATTTAAAACACCACAAATCAATTCCGCATTCTTTGTCCGATAACGCCGTTTATTCTATTTATAAAGACAGGGATAACGGTATTTGGGTTGGTACCTATTTTGGAGGTGTGAATTATTATTCCAATCAAACCTCCGGTTTTGAGATCTTCTATTCTATTCCCAACATCAACAGCGTTAATGGGGAACGCATTCGGGAATTTTGTTCTGCGGAAAACGGCAACATTTGGATTGGTACGGAAGACGCGGGTTTAAATCTTTTTAATCCCCATACAAACACGTTTCTGCCGATTGATAATCGATTGAAAAATCTTTACACAAACATCCACGCGCTGTATAATGATGGACGCTATTTTTGGATAAGTACTTTTTCAAAAGGCCTTAACCGATACGACATCCAAACGGGAAATTTAAACACGTACACGCAATTCGATGTTCCCGAAACAATTATCCAAAACAGCGTTTTTGCATTGTGTAAAGACCGGCAGAATATGCTTTGGATTGGGACATTATCGGGAGTAAATATTTATGACTATGCTCACGACCGTTTTTCCCTCGTGAAGGATATGGAAGGTATATCGGTTCAGGATATTATGGAGGACACTGATGGAAATGTCTGGATTGCGTCCTTCCATAAAGGATTGTTCCGATTTGACCCCAATACAAAAAAATGGCACAATTTCCGGCACAATCCGGCCGATACAACCTCTTTGGCATACGATAAAACCACAAGCATTTTTGAAGATAGCAAAAGAAGGTTGTGGATTACAACCCAAGGCGGCGGCATCTGTTTTTTTAATAAAGAAAGGCAGACATTTACAACTATAAACAGTGGTAATGGATTGATAAATAATGTAGTATATCAGATTTTGGAAGATGCGAAAGGATACTTCTGGTTATCTACAAACGGTGGTATTGTTCGGTTTAAACCCGAAACCAATTCATTTAAAAACTACACAATCAATAATGGATTAAAAACCAATCAGTTTAATTATCAATCCGGATATAAAGATGAAAACGGCGTCCTTTATTTTGGTTCTGTTGATGGTTTTGTACGTTTTCGTCCAACCGATTTTGAGGAGATGAATAAAGAATTACCGGTTGTATTCACAGATTTTCAGATAAATAATTATCCCGCCAATATAGGTGCGGATAATTCTCCTCTCTCTGCAAGCATACAACATACGGAAAACATTTGCTTACCGTACAATAAAAACTCTATCAGTCTGCGGTATGCAATGATGGATTATTCGGGTCTCAATACTCTGAATATAGTGTATAAACTAGATGGTTTTGATAAAGAGTGGCTTCCATCGAATGTGAATAATACCATTATATACACCAATTTACCATCCGGAAAATACAAATTGTTACTTGCTTACGAAAATGAAATTGAGAATGACAACTATAAAATTATTAAAACGTTAGATATCCGTATTAAATATCCGTTTTGGAAAACTTGGTGGGCTTATTTGGTTTATGTGTTGTTGGTCATCGGTATTATATTGGGCGCAATATTGTTTATTCACAGAAGAAACGAGAAGGTTCAACAGCAAAGAATGCGCGTTTTCCAACAAGAAAAAGAACGTGAATTATACAAATCAAAAATTGATTTTTTCACCAATGTCGCTCACGAAATACGTACGCCTTTGTCTCTGATAAAAGCACCGTTAGATCAGGTTTTGCAAACTAATAATCTGCCGCCGGACATTAAAGAGAATTTGGTAATTATGGACAAAAACACCGAAAGGTTGCTTACGTTAACCAATCAATTGCTCGATTTTAGAAAAACAGAATCAGACCTTTACACGCTCAATCTCAAAGTGTATAATGTGTCGCGGATTGTTCAAGAAACCATTTCGCGGTTCATTCCTTTTGCTGAACAAAATAAGATTGCTTTATCCGCCAATTTACCCGAAACCGATTTACTTGCACAAATAGACAAAGAAGCGTTTATCAAAATTATCAGTAATCTGCTTAATAATGCCATAAAATACGGTGAAAGCTATGTGAATGTTACCCTCAATACTGTTTTGGATGAAAATAAACTACCCGCTTTTGAGTTCGCTACTCAAAACGATGGAGCCGTTGTGTCGGACCGTTACAAAAAAGATATTTTTAAATCCTTTGTACATATCGATGAGAACCGCAAAAAAAACGTTAATGGAACGGGGATTGGATTGGCATTGGCAAAATCACTCACACAATTACTTAAAGGAAACCTTACGTACAGCAACGATGGTGGACACAATACCTTTCGTCTTGTGCTACCCGTTGGAACCATCGACACAAGGGCTGTATCTTCCGTATCTCCCCCATCCGATAAACCCAAAATTATAGAAGAAGCCAAACGCAAAGAACCTACTGTAGCACTGTTAGTAGAAGATGACCTGGAAATGGGCAATTTCCTAGAAAAATGTATAAAAGGAGCCTATTTCGTTTTGCGTGCGTCGAATGGCAAAGAGGCATTGGAAATACTCAAGACACAAACCGTAAACATTATTGTGAGTGATGTGATGATGCCCGAAATGAATGGTTTTGAACTGACAAAAACGCTGAAATCCGACATTGAAAGCAGCCACATCCCTGTTGTTTTATTAACGGCAAAAACCAATAACCAATCTAAAATAAAAGGTTATGAAGCGGGTGCCGATGCCTATATTGAAAAACCGTTTTCGGTGGATGTGCTCTTGGCAAGAATGACGGCGCTCCTGCAAAATCGGCGATATCTGCAATCGGCGTTCATCAAAAATCCGCTCATAGGTGCAGTAACCGTCGCTATTACCAAGTCCGACGAAAAATTCATCAAAAAGCTAAACGGAATAGTTCAGGAAAGTATATCCAATCCCGATTTCAACGTAGAAGATATGGCCGGCATATTCAATATGAGTCGTGCAAGTTTCTACCGCAAAATAAAAGGTGTGCTGAACTTAACGCCCAATGAGTACATTCGTGTGGAACGGTTAAAAAAAGCGGCCATATTGCTAAAAGAGAAAGAATATAAAGTAAATGAAATATGTTATATGGTCGGATTTAATTCTCCATCGTATTTTTCGAAATGTTTTCAGCAACAATTCGGCGTTTTGCCGAAGGATTTTATCTGATTTTGCGGCAATGAGATAAATCTTTTGTTTTTTGACAAGAATGTTCTATTTTTTATAGCGAATAAAACCTATATTCGCACTGTCGGTGAAGCACCCCGATGGTTGTTTGTCGGAACGCGAAACATTCTTGTCGGTGTATAAATTGCTGCAATAAATTGAAGGAACAACGCTTTTTATTAATCTTTTTAAAATAATTTCAACAATGAGAACAAAATTAACGCTATTTTTCGTACTGTTTATTACCCTGTCTTTATCCGCCCAATGGCAACCGGCGGGCGACAAAATAAAAACCCGATGGGCGTATCAGGTCAACGTAAACAACGTTTTGCCCGAATATCCGCGTCCTATTATGGAGCGTGCTGAATGGCGAAGCCTCAACGGTTTGTGGGACTATGCCATTTTACCGGTGGGAAAACAAACACCGACCTCTTTCGATGGGAAAATACTTGTCCCTTTCGCCGTGGAATCGAGCTTGTCGGGCGTGCAGAAAAGATTGGGAAACGAGAATGAACTCTGGTACCGGCGTGAATTCACCGTTCCGTCCAACTGGAAAAACAACAGGATATTGCTGCACTTCGGGGCGGTGGATTGGAAAGCCGACGTGTGGGTAAACGACATTAAGGTAGGCCAACATACCGGCGGTTACACTCCGTTTTCATTCGATATTACGCCGGCACTGAAAAGCGGAAACAACAAACTGGTCGTAAAAGTATGGGACGGAACCGATCAGGGGTTTCAGCCTCGCGGGAAACAGGTGAATAATCCGCACGGTATTTGGTACACACCTGTTAGCGGTATTTGGCAAACGGTCTGGCTCGAACCCGTTCCGCAGAATTACATCGAGAGTGTGAAAATCACACCCGATATCGACGCAAACATCCTCAAAGTAGAAGTTGCCACCAACGCAACCGGCGCCTCCGGCATACTGACCGTGAAAGTAATGGAGGGCGCACACGTTGTTGCTACCGGGCAATCTATCAATAATCAACCTGTAGAGATTTCGATGCCGGCAAAGCCAAGATTGTGGTCGCCCGACGCCCCCTTTCTCTACGACCTCGAAATAGCATTTTCCAACAATTCACGCGAACTGGATAAAGTAAAAAGTTACGCCGCGATGCGCAAATATTCGACAAAACGCGACGATAAAGGCATTGTTCGCATGCAACTCAACAACAAGGATTTGTTTCAGTTTGGGCCGCTTGATCAAGGTTGGTGGCCCGACGGACTATATACAGCTCCCACCGACGAGGCGCTTCGCTACGATGTGCAAAAGGCCAAAGATTTCGGCTACAATATGATTCGCAAACATGTGAAAGTGGAGCCCGCCCGTTGGTATATGCACTGTGACCGATTAGGGATCATTGTGTGGCAAGATATGCCTAATGGCGACAGAAGCCCCGAATGGCAGATGCGCGAATATTTCACCGGCTCGGAAAGATTGCGTTCGCCCGAATCGGAAGCCAATTACCGCAAAGAATGGAAAGAGATCATGGATTATCTGTACTCATACCCTTCAATCGGCGTTTGGGTACCGTTTAACGAAGCGTGGGGTCAGTTCAGGACAAGGGAAATTGCGGAATGGACAAAACAATACGATCCTTCGCGCCTTGTGAATCCTGCCAGCGGCGGAAATCATTATCCCGTAGGCGATATCCTCGATTTGCACCAATATCCCGCACCGCAACTCTATCTGTACGACGGACAGCGCGCTACGGTGCTGGGCGAATACGGCGGAATCGGCTGGGCAATCAAAGAACACCTTTGGGAACCCGATCGCAATTGGGGATACA
>JBGYGP010000220.1:0-2704 GCA_041820645.1 Proteiniphilum sp.
ATCCTTCTTGCACGCCGTTTCGGTAGCGGATTTTCCGCAAATGCTCCGCATATTCTTCAAAAGAGGGAGTAACGCCCTCTACCGTATTCGCCAGCGCAATGACCGTCTCCGCAAAAGTTACGCAATCGAATTGGCGGAGATTGATTACCGTTTTTTCGTGTTCGTTTTTATCCAGAGTATTTGCCACATAAGGCTTTTCGAGAAAATATTCCGCCGTTTTTTGCAATACAATCTCTTTGGGCAAATTTCGAAAAGGCATGATGTATTCCAGATAGCTCGCAAAGATTTTTTGATCTTCCGGCGTATAATCTGCCGTTTGGGCTTTTACAAACGAAAAACACAAAAATCGGAACGCAATAAAGATGAAAAGTAAGCTTATTTTTCTCATTTTGTCAAGATTTTACCGCCTGACCGTTACCATTCGATCGGGTTAATACCATGAGCCTCCAAATAACGGTTTGCTTTGCTGAAATGCTTATTCCCGAAAAAACCGCGATGCGCAGACAGAGGAGAAGGATGTGGCGATTTTAATACAAGATGTTTGTTCGTGTCGATATTTTCTCCTTTTCGTTGCGCATACGCCCCCCAAAGGATAAAAACTAAATGTTCGCGTTCCGCAGCCAGACGCGAAATCACTGAATCGGTAAATTCTTCCCATCCTTTCTGTTGATGCGACCCCGCCTGATGGGCGCGGACAGTGAGCGTGGCGTTTAGCAGAAGCACCCCTTGCCTGCTCCATCGTTCCAGGTTTCCCGATTCAGGAATCGGCACTCCCAAATCATCGTGAATCTCTTTGTAAATATTTACCAGCGAGGGAGGAATCTGCACGCCGTCGTTTACCGAAAAACACAAACCATGTGCTTGTCCGGGTTCGTGATAAGGATCCTGTCCCACAATAACCACCTTCACTGCATCAAACGCACATTGATCGAAAGCATTGAAAATAAGCCCTGCGGGCGGATAGATGGTTTTAGCCCGGTATTCCCCGCGAACAAAATCTGTAAGCGCTTTAAAATAGGGTTTGTCAAACTCCTCTTGCAACTGTTTTTTCCAACTCTCTTCAATTTTTACATTCATAACAAGCTCTTTTTAAAAACAGGTTGCAAGGTATGCAATTTATCCGAAACGAAAAAATCCTTTTCTTTATTTTCACGAGAAAAGGATTTTGGACTGCAATATCCGGAAAAATATCAAATCAGATGGATATCGTTTTCCTTAGCTTTTTGGCGCATCTCCTGCGGCCAAATACTAGCCTGAATTTCACCGATATGCGCTTTGCGAAGATAATACATGCAAAGCCGGGATTGCCCTATTCCACCGCCTATCGACAACGGCAGCTCATCGTTCATCAAACGTCGGTGAAAATATAAATTCAGTTTTTCCGACTGATTGCGTTGTTTTAATTGTTCAACCAAAGCGGTTTTGTCCACCCTGATTCCCATGGAAGACAATTCCATTCCTCGCTTTAATATGGGATTCCAAACCAAAAGATCGCCGTTTAATCCCTTATATCCACCCTCGTTGGGAGTTGTCCAATCGTCGTAATCAGCCGAACGTCCGTCGTGCAGCTCTCCGTTCGACAAACGTCCTCCGATACCGATGATAAAAACAGCACCCAACTCTTCGGTTATTGCATCTTCCCTCTCTTTGGGAGAGAGTGTCGGGTACTTTCTCAACAACTCTTCCGTGTAAATAAACGAAATTTCACGGGGAAGAATCGGTTTTATTTCAGGAAACGACTGGAAAACAAGATATTCTGTGCGAAGCATCGCTCCGTAAATACCGTTTACCACCTCTTTGAGAAAAGCTATTGTGCGGTCTTCGGAAGTAATTGTCATCTCCCAATCCCATTGATCTACATAAAGCGAATGCAGATTGTCCAACTCTTCATCGGCACGAATCGCATTCATATCGGTATAAATGCCGTAGCCGGGACCTATGTTGTATTCGGCCAACGTTATCCGTTTCCATTTTGCCAAAGAATGTACAATCTCGGCAATTTGGCCGTTCATGTCGGTGATTGGAAAACTTACCGCTTTTTCAATACCGTTGAGGTCGTCGTTTATTCCGGTTCCCCTTTCTACAAAAAGAGGAGCCGTTACTCTGCGCAAACGTAGTTCGGAAGAAAGGCTGTCCTGAAAAAAATCCTTTATCAACTTGATTCCAAGCTCCGTCTGTTTTAAATTCAGAAGAGGTTGATAATTTTGAGGTACTATTAGTTTCGACATAATGTTTTATAAATCATTTTTTGAGCTACAAAGATATTACATAAAATCAAAATGCAAAAGAAATAGCCAAAATAAATTCATTATAACAATTAAAACGGGTAATACCATTACAAAAAGATTCTAAACAGACAATTTACCTATTATTTCATCAACTGATTTCAAGCGATGCCTTTCCAGGTAATCGGCTATGCCGTCAATCACTTTCATTGAGATTGTAGGATCAACAAAATTGTAAGTACCTATTTGCACTACACTTGAACCGGCAAGCATAAACTCGATAGCATCTTCTGCACTCGATATGCCTCCCATCCCGATAATCGGAATTTTCACGGCATTGTACACTTGCCAAACCATTCGC
This sequence comes from Proteiniphilum sp., assembly GCA_041820645.1. Classification (GTDB taxonomy): domain Bacteria; phylum Bacteroidota; class Bacteroidia; order Bacteroidales; family Dysgonomonadaceae; genus JBGYGP01. Next base: position 2,587 of record JBGYGP010000220.1, read on the forward strand.
AATGCAATCGGTTTGATGCATGGCCCGGACAAACCTCCGGTTACGGTGGAGAGCTTCGGTTTTCTGGTTTCGGCATCGATAGCCATTCCCAAAAAAGTATTCACAAGCGACACGGAAT
>JBGYGP010000221.1:0-3811 GCA_041820645.1 Proteiniphilum sp.
GGAACAAAACCGTAATAAATTCAAAAATGTATTGACACTTACCGAATTTTTAAAAATTTTCCGATGTCCACCATTCTTTTTCATGAAATCGTTTACGGCCCGGTTCGCAGCCGGCGAATGGGCCTTTCGCTGGGGGTAAACCTGTTGCCCTACGACGGCAAACTCTGTTCGTTCGATTGTATTTATTGCGAATGCGGGTTCAACAAAGACTTTCGCACAACAACAAGGCTTCCCGACAGAGAAAACGTTTACGCCGCAATGGAAGACAAATTGCTTTCGTTGCAAAAGGACGGAACGAAACCCGATGTGATTACTTTTGCCGGAAACGGTGAGCCGACGATGCACCCTCAATTCGAGGGCATCATCGACGATACCGTCTCGTTGCGTAACCAGCTTGCCCCCGAAGCCAAAATCAGTGTCCTCACCAACGGTATGAACGTGGGAAAACCCTCCGTCTTCGGCGCACTGAAGAAAATAGAAAACCCCATTCTGAAACTCGATTCCGCTTTCGACGAAAGCGTCAGATCGATAGACCGCCCCAATTCGCCCAACTATACGGTTGCCCAGCAAGTGGAACTATACAAGCGTTTCGAAGGCCGATTCATCCTCCAAACCATGTTTCTGCGCGGCGAATTTGAAGGACGACGTATCGACAACTCCACCGAAGAGGAAGTTTCGGCCTGGCTGCAGCTTGTGAAAGTGCTCAATCCGCGCGAAGTGATGATTTATACCATCGACCGCGAAACACCCGCAAAACGGCTCGAAAAAGTATCCGCGGACGAATTGCGGAAAATAGCCGATAGAGTAGGGGAGTTGGGCATAAAAACCAATGTGGCGGGGTAATGCCCGGAGAGGTGTGCGAGGTTTCGGGGTTGTAGAATCTCCTCTTTTTCCGACAGATTGGCAGGGATGGCGATGGCTCGAACGGTGATTCTATTGCCGTTGGGTATATTCGGCTTCGATGGAGTTGCGCCCTCCTTCATATCGCTCAATCCGTAAATATTAGGAATTAAATCAAATATATTAAAAAATTAAGGTGTAGGAACTCTTCCTACAAGTGTAGGAGTTCTTCCTACAGATAAATTCTGGTTTTCCGTCGTTATTCGGGCCTCATCAGAGGTCGAATGTTTATGCCAACAAGGTGGATTCAATTCATCTCTCTTCTTTTGTTGTAAAAATCGAGATAAAGTTTTTTCCCGTTAAACTCGAAATTCAACGTTTCGGGTTTTCGCGGTGCCCGGATATACGGAGAATCGAAACGCGGATAATCGAAATCGGCAACTTCTCCGTTAATCTTAAACTCTCCCGAAAAAGTAAGCTCAAAATCGTTATTCCGGGAAGAATAAACAACTCTCATCCCCTCTTCGTCGAAAGAAAAAGGATTGGAGATTATCCGTCGAACGAAGTTTTCGAACGATGTATCTTCCGTTTTGCTTCCCGCTTCGATAATCCATACCGATTTTCTCCCATGCTGAATCACATCATCGCTGCTTTCGAATTCGAAATCGCCGCTTCCTATCAGTGCGCAATAGACGTCGTTTTTTTTACCGAACAGGTAATTGTGCGAAACAAACACGCTGTCGAATTTTTCCTCCGGAAAATAAGCGTGCGTAAAATCGAGCATATTCTTTCCCGAAATATTGTAAATCCCGATGCTGATATTTTTATGCTGGGCTACATGTGGGAGCTTTCCGTAGCCTACCCAATAATTGGGAGAGTGGGCATAATCATCCGGTTTTCGGGCCGGATGCAGATGAAACAGACTGAATTCATTTCCTATATTCATTCCGGTTACATGATGTTGGTCGGCATAATCTCCCGGATGATAATTCTGAACAGAGTACAAGGAGTAATCTTTTGTTTTATAGGTATATGTATTTCCACGTTGAATGGCTTTTCCGTTGGTGGAGGGATTTACTTTTTCCGATAACTTGCCGTACAGATTCAAAGCCGAAAAAACGGTAAAATTCAAGTAACGGAAATCTTTTAAAAACTCGTTGGAAAACATATTGTTTTTCTTTATGTATCTCAACGAATTGTTTATTATTTCGGGGTTTGTGAATGCTTCCATCCCCCATTGCATCATGATGCTCTTTTCGTCGGTTCCGAACAAACCTTCTGCTTTGAGTTCGGATATATTCAATCCGTTGCTTTGTTTGATTACAATCTCCGAAGTATCGTTAACCATCTCTCCGAAAACAGGAGGAACAATATAATTGTTTGTGCGCGACAAACTATAAACCATCCCTACGGGAGTATCCCGTCCCTCCGAAAGAAAAGGTAAGATTCCGCCCAAATCCTCGTAAATACCTCCTTTTCTGTTGCTCTCATACGCCCTACCCGATACCGAAGTCATCGTACCTCGAAAACTCTGCGTCGAAATATCGTAAAACAACAAATCCAATACAATCCTGCTTTTAACGGTAATTTCTTCATCTTCCGAAAAATCGATCAAATTCAATAAAGCCGCAACATCTTCAATATAGTACGTACCCGAATAAAATTCGGTAAAACCGTACAACCAACGCATCTCCAACCAGTTCAAGATTCTGTTTCTCGCTTTTAAAACATGTTCTTCACCCGTCAAACCGGAATCCGAAAAAACATTCTTCTCATACAGTTTTCCTATCAAATACTCGGCGGAAGAAAACAATATCTGATGATTTTCGCTCCAATAACAGATCGAATTCCGATTCGGTTCATCCATCCAATACCGAAAGCCAAGCAAAACCGAATCGATACGATGTTTGATTTCCGAAGGAATAAATTCGCGGTATTCATACAGAATACGTATGAGATTTACCATTTTGAAATCGGATACATCGTATTCGTTTTTAATAAATTGCAACGTTCCGTTCAACTTGTCCCAGTCAATGAAATCATTACCGCTTATCAATTCGGCATACAACTCGTCCTGTTTCGTAACAATTTTGTCCGGCGGATTGGCAGGATACGTTTTGTAAGAAAAAATCTTTATCAAATCCGCAACAATTATAACTGTCACTACTGCTGCAGCTAAAAGGAAAAATCTTTTCAAGAGTTTCATATCATGTTTTACAACCCATATTTTGCCGAAATTTCCAACATCCGTTCGATGGGTTTCACGGCTTTCAATCTGATTGTTTCCTCCACAAAAATTTCCGGCGTTTCGTTTTTCAAACAGAGATATAGTTTCTCTAACGTATTCATTTTCATGTAAAAACATTCGTTGCAGGCACAAGTAGCGTCTTCGGGCGGAGCGGGAATAAACGTTTTATCGGAGTTTTCCTTCTGCATTTGATGTAAAATTCCGGCTTCGGTAGCCACGATAAACCGCTTTGCATCCGATTTACCGGCAAATTTCAGTATTGAAGAGGTAGAACCCACGTGATCGGCAATTTCCAACAGATATTTCGGACACTCGGGATGAGCCAGTAACAAAGCATCGGGATACTCCTTTTTGAGTTCTATGATTTTATCCATCGAAAATTGTTGGTGAACATGACAAGCTCCATCCCAAAGCAACATGTTTCGTCCGGTAAGTTTATTAATGTAATCCCCAAGGTTTTTATCAGGACCGAAAATAATTTTTTCATCTTCGGGCAACGATTCCACAATCTGCTTGGCATTTGTAGAAGTTACCACAATATCGGTCAAAGCTTTTACTGCAGCAGTGGTATTCACATACGAAATCACGGTATAATCGGGATGTTCGGCGGTAAACTTTTCAAACTCATCCGCAGGACAACTGTCGGCCAAGGAACATCCCGCAGCCGTATCGGGAATAAAAACGCGTTTTTCGGGACTCAATATCTTAGCCGTCTCCCCCATA
>JBGYGP010000222.1:0-2868 GCA_041820645.1 Proteiniphilum sp.
CATTTTATTTGTAATGAAAAAGGAGAAATTCTCAGTTTTTATCTGTCCCCCGGTAATACCGATGACCGCGATGCACGGATTTTTGAAGTACTCAAGCGAAAACTATTTGGCAAACTTTACGCCGACAAAGGCTATGTATCTCAAAGTCTGTTTGAAATGCTTTTTAATCAAGGCATACACATCGTTACCGGATTAAAATCAAATATGAAAAACCGCCTGATGCCGCTTTTCGATAAAATAATGCTCAGAAAACGCTCTATTATAGAAACTATTAATGATGAGTTAAAGAATATTTGCGACATCGAACATTCCCGTCATCGCAGCATCCATAACTTTTTAATGAACCTCATCGCCGCTTTGGGAGCTTATTGTTTTTTTGACAAAAAACCGGCTATCCGCTTTGAGAGAACATACGAGGAACAGCAATTAGCTCTGTTCTTCTAAATCTGTTTTTTTTCGTTTTTTCCTATAAGTCTGTCATGCGTTTTTAACCGATAAAAGTTCTATGCTTAATTTCAATGAGATAATCGGATGCTGCTTAAACAGAACTCAGGTTGTTATGGTGTTTTTATTCGAATTCTAGTATCTGATTTTTGCTCAGCAACTTTTCCTTTAACAGCGAGTAATCAATATCCTGAACCGCCTCTTTCCGGTCTATAGCCATGCAGGCTGCGGTAGCTGCCGATTGCCCCAGAATCATGAATACCGGTTCCATGCGGATCGAGCCAAAAGCGATATGGCTTGACGAAACACAGACCGGGACAAGCAGATTGGTACATTCTTCCTTTTTAGGGGTAATGGAACCATACGAAATCTTGTACGGTTTTCCCGGGTGAACGCCTACGTCGCCTTCATTCTGGACATAGCCTTTTTCTGTTACGTATCGCTGTATGTTGTGAGAATCCATGGTATAGGATCCCATACCTACAGGGTCATTAACGTTGGTTTTTCCCAGGACTTCGTTTTCTGTGGTTACATGGGCACCAATCATTCTTCTCGCTTCACGGATATACAATTGATGTGGCCAGTTGCCGTTATCCGTAAATTCGTCCTTAGCCAGGCCCCACTTGCTCATCGAGTTTCTGACATCTTCGGGAACCCGTTCGTCTGTCGATACAAAATACAACAAACCTTTCTGATAATTCTCGTGTTCTTCGATGATCTCCTTTCTTCTTTCGTAAGATGCCTCAGGGTAATCATAATTCATCCCGATAAAATCTGTACTGAAAGGGCCGTGGTTGTTTGTGTCTGTTTTACGGTTCGGAATCATGTCATACTTATTAAACCACTCATCCCAGCCCGATTCAAACACACGTGCCAACAGTTCGTAATTCTTCGGATCATAGTTCTCCGGTTTTTCAAACGGTACCCGGTTGTCCGGATGGTTGCTCATGCATAACCTGAAACAGTAAGCCTGAATCTTGTCATCACCCGTACAATTGGGTTGAATGGGCTCGCTGGAAACATAAGGCAAAAGTCCACTGTTGGAATCGTTCGGAATGACATAAGGGCTAATGTCGGATTTAAAATAATGCCCGTGGTGATATACACCGGCCTGCACTCCGTTCCACTGCTCATTATATTCCGAACAGGCTTCCCTTCCAACTGTATAACTGATGCCTGCGCTTGCCATCAGATCTCCCTCGTAAGTAGCATCGATAAACATTTTCCCCTTGAATGTTTTTCCGGAAAGGGTGGTAAATGACACAACTTTGCCGTCTTTCGTAACCACACCCGACTCCCGGTTCAACCACTCATCCCTGTATACCGGAATATCGTACTCGCTGATGAAGTCTTCAAAAACTTTTTCCGCCACGTGCGGTTCAAAAATCCACATGGTACGGTTTTCTCCGTCCATGGCCGGGGTTCCTTGTCCCTTGTTGCCATATTCCTCGTGCTTTTCCCATTTCCAGGAGTTCGAATCATTGTAGTGAAGCCACACCCTGTGGTAAAACTCCCGGGACAACCCTCCAATGGTGGCTTTGTTGCCTGTATCCGTATATCCCAGCCCACCGGAAGAAAGTCCTCCCAAATGCGTGTCCGGCGAAACGATTATGGCTTTTTTCCCCGATTTAACCACTTCAACAGCCGCGATCACCGCGGCAGAAGTTCCTCCGTAAATAATGACATTTGCCTTATAGGTAGCTGAATTTCCGCACGCTTGTAATAGGAATAGCAACACTATACCCATTAAATATCCATATTTTTTCATGACAATAAATCTTTTCAAAATTACCGGGAAATTATCCAGAACTTTAGAAAAACACCGGATAATTCCCCCAATTAAAATTTATATTACTTTATATCAATTTCCAACACTTGTTTGTCCTTAAGCAATCTTTCTTTCAGTAATGAATAGTCAATATCCTGTACGGCCTTCCGTTGATCTATTGCCTGGCAGGCGGCAGTTGCTGCAGATTGTCCCAGCACCATAAATACGGGTTCCATACGAATAGAACCAAACGCAATATGGGTCGCGCTTACACACACGGGTACCACCAGGTTTTCACATTCATCTTTTTTAGGAATGATTGACCGAAAGCTAATGGGGTAAGGATTTGGGACGTGTGCTTCCACATTCCCTTCGTTCTGCACAAAACCGTTGGCATCCACATACCGTTTTACATGGTGCGAATCCATACCGTAAGCTCCCATACCCACAGGATCTTCAACGACCTCTATTCTTTCGCAATTTTTCTGTGTCATAACATAGGCGCTTTTCATGCGGCGGGCCTCCCGGATATAAAGCTGTTCCTGCCAGCCGTTGCTTCCCTTTTCATATTCATCCTTGCAGGCACCCCATTTTGATACCGCATCCCTTACTTTTTGAGGAATCCGCGGATGATAGGCCAATGTCCACATTAATCC
>JBGYGP010000223.1:0-2766 GCA_041820645.1 Proteiniphilum sp.
CGACCGTTATTTCAAAGCAAAGCTTTATTTCATCACCCTTGACGAAAAAAGCGGAACGGAGAAAAAGACGGCAGTCAACATGCTTGTTCAGGCAAGCGAACTGAAAGATGCCGTAGAAATTATCGAAACAGAAATGGCTAAAACGATGGTAGATTACACTATTGCGGCTATTTCCGAAACGCTTCTGATGGATGTTTTCCCCTATTCTGCAGAGTCAAAAACATCAATTCCGAAAGAGGAAAGCGAGGCATGAGCGTAAAATCCCGTATCGAGAGATTGTATGCCTCCGTACCTGCCGGTACGCAGATTGTAGCCGTTTCGAAGTTTCACCCCGCCGGGGAGATTGCGGAAGCTTACGATGGCGGGCAGCGGGCATTTGGAGAGAGTCGGGCGCAGGAGCTTTCAGACAAATACGGATTGTTGCCCAAAGACATTCAATGGCATTTTATCGGCAGTTTGCAACGCAACAAAGTGAAATACATTGCTCCGTTTGTCCACCTGATACACAGCCTCGATAGCGAACGCCTGATGCGGGAAATCGAAAAACAGGGCGCCGCCCTAAACCGAAAAATAGCCTGCCTTTTGCAGTTGCATGTAGCTCAAGAAGAGACAAAATCGGGGTTCACTCCCGACGAGTGCCGTCGCTTCCTTGCCGGCAGCACGTGGAAAGAATGTCCGCACGTGGCTTTGGCAGGCGTAATGGGCATGGCCTCGAATACCGAAAGCAAGAACCGGATACGGATGGAGTTTAAAACGATAAAACATCTTTTCGATGAGTTTAAGAACGACTATTTCGCCGAAGACACCCTCTTTAAAGAAATATCGATGGGGATGTCGGGCGATTATCTCATTGCTCTTGAAGAAGGCGCCACAATGATTCGCGTGGGAACGCTGATTTTCGGCGATAGAACGTATTGATATCTTCTCCGTTTCCGGAACAATATCCACTGACCCGATATTTTCATCCGGCATAATCTTCTTTATTAATAAAAAATATGTATTTTTGCCTCTGATGCATAAATAAGAAAACATTCATTTACAAATGGCTAATTTACAAACAACTTTTGCCGGATTGGCATTGAAAAATCCGTTGGTTGCCGCCAGTAGCGGCTTGACAAACACACCCTCTAAAATCAAGGAACTCGAAAATGCCGGAATCGGAGCTGTCGTGCTCAAATCGTTGTTCGAAGAACAGATTGAAAATCATAGCGAAAAACTCTCCCAAATATCCGATTATCCCGAAGCGGCGGATTACATCAATGCTTATATCGGGATGAACCATGTGGAGAAACACCTCGATTTGATTCGTTCGGTGAAATCGGAATGCAGCATCCCTGTCATCGCGAGCGTAAACGCATATAAACTCACCCGCTGGGTAGATTTCGCCAAAAGCCTCGAAGGAGCGGGAGCCGATGCTATCGAACTCAATTTGTATTTGCTCAACGCCGGAGAGTACGAAGACAATTATTTGGTTGATTCTTATCAGAGTATTCTGAGAGAGCTCAAGAGAAATATCAAAATACCGATTGTGGTAAAAATGGCCAAGAACATTCCGAATCTGCCCGGGACTGTAAGCAAACTGAAATCTTTGGGCGCGGGCGGCGTTGTCCTTTTCAACCGTTTTCACCAGCTCGATATCGATATCAACACATTGGAGATCAAATCGGGATCCGTTTTCAGTGCTCCTTCCGATTTCCAAGAAACCCTTCGCTGGACGGCAATCACATCGGGGCGCGTTCCCGGGATAGATATCGCCTGTTCCACCGGAATTCATTCGTGGGAAGATGTAGTAAAGGGCATTCTTGCCGGAGGCTCGGTAATGCAGCTATGCAGCGCGCTTTACCGCCAAGGCGCCGAAGTTGTGGGAGAAATGCTCACCTGCCTCGAAGAGTGGATGGCGCAAAATAATTACGCGAGCTTAAACGATTTCAGAGGAAAACTCAACTACAAGAATATCGAAAGTCCGTCGCTATACGAACGGGTACAATTTATGAAATACTTTTCCGGTTATCAACAATGAACATCCAACAATTAGAATATATCATTGCCGTTGACAATTTCCGCCATTTTTCCAAAGCGGCCGAAGCTTGTTTTGTAACGCAGCCCACTTTGAGCATGATGATTCAGAAAATGGAAGATGAGTTGGGCGTGAAGATTTTTGACAGGACACAACTTCCGGTACAACCGACCGAAATCGGACGTAAAATAATTGATCAGGCACGCCTTGCCATCTCGCAAGTGAATCAGATAAAAGAGGTTGTGGCAGAGGAGAAAGGGGTAATCAAAGGAACTTTCAGATTGGGAATCATCCCCACGATAGCGCCCTATCTGATTCCAAAACTGATGACCTCGTACAATTACCGCAGTTCGGATATTCATATCGAAATCAGGGAGCTGACAACCGACAATATCCTTTCCGATTTGTCGAGGGACGTCATTGACGGAGCCGTTCTGGCAACACCGCTCAACAACGAGATGATTACCGAACGCCCCCTCTATTACGAACGGTTCTTCGCTTACGTTTCTCCCCACGAAAAATCGCTTTTCGCTAAAAACGAGTTGGAAGAACAGGATTTGGAGAAAGCCAAACTTTGGCTTTTGGATGAGGTACACTGTTTCAGAACTCAAATTCTGCATCTCTGCAACCTGAAAAAAAAACGAAACAATTCCTCTATCTTTACCTATGAAGCGGGCAGCATCGATACACTTATCAAGATAGTGGACGACAATCAGGGTATTACCGTAATTCCGGAAATGGCCCTTGAA
>JBGYGP010000224.1:0-2932 GCA_041820645.1 Proteiniphilum sp.
CTTCATCAATAGCGAAACAAGTACTTACAGAAGTATCGGGTAGAGTTGATTTGATCAAATAATAACAATAAATTTATGAGCCAAAAAATCAGAATTAAACTGAAGTCATACGATTATAGTTTGGTGGACAAATCTGCCGAGAAAATCGTGAAAACCGTAAAAGCTACCGGCGCTGTGGTAAGCGGTCCAATTCCGTTGCCAACCCACAAACGTATCTTTACGGTAAACCGTTCTACATTCGTGAATAAAAAATCGCGCGAACAATTCGAATTATCCTCTTTCAAACGCTTGATCGATATCTACAGCTCAACCGCAAAAACGGTGGATGCGTTAATGAAACTTGAGTTGCCGAGCGGAGTAGAAGTAGAAATCAAAGTGTAATTTGATTTCTTGCTTTTTCTCTTGAAAAGAAGGGTAGGGGAACTGTCTTTAAGTTCCTTCAAATAATCAGATATAATTAAAATTATTCACAACCCTTTACCTGAACCTCTTTTGGGGAGGATTTAGTGATAGGGTTCTAAAAACAACAGAGAAATGCCAGGATTAATTGGAAAAAAAATCGGAATGACATCCGTTTTCAGTGCCGAGGGGAAAAATATTCCATGCACTGTTATCGAAGTAGGTCCTTGCGTGGTTACTCAGGTTAAAACCGTTGAAAAAGACGGCTATGATGCCATTCAGCTCGGGTTTGAAGACAAAAAAGACAAGCACACACCCGCTGGCGAAAAAGGCCATTTTAAAAAAGCCGGAGTAAGCCCCAAGAGACACTTGGCCGAGTTCAAAGGGTTTGGAGACGACTATCAGCCGGGCTCCGAAATTACAGTGGATCTTTTCGCCGACGCTGCCTTTGTGGATGTAATCGGAACATCTAAAGGAAAAGGTTTTCAGGGAGTTGTAAAACGTCATGGTTTTGGTGGTGTAGGACAGGCGACACACGGGCAACACAACCGTTTGCGCGCTCCCGGTTCTATCGGAGCATGTTCGTATCCCGCCAAAGTATTCAAAGGAACTCGCATGGCCGGACAAATGGGTAACAAACGGGTAACCGTTCAAAACCTCAAAGTGATTAAAGTAATCCCCGAACATAACCTTTTATTATTGAAAGGTTCTATTCCGGGATGCAAAGGTTCAATCGTAGCAATAGAAAAATAAGATGGAATTAAGTGTATATAACATCAATGGAGAGGTAACAGATAAAAAGGTAACGCTCGACGATTCCATTTTCGGGATTGAACCTAACAATCATGTTATCTGGTTGGACGTAAAACAATATTTGGCCAACCGTCGTCAAGGAACGCACAAATCGAAAGAGAGAAGCGAAGTTGCCGGAAGTACCCGCAAACTCTTCAGACAAAAAGGTACAGGAGGCGCTCGTCGTGGAGATATCAATTCTCCCGTAATGGTGGGTGGAGGTAGAGTTTTTGGCCCGAAACCGAGAAACTACAGTTTTAAACTCAACAAAAAAGAGAAAGCGTTGGCGCGTCGTTCAGCTTTGTCGTTGAAAGCGCAAAACAATGCAATCGTTGTTGTTGAAGATTTCAATTTTGAACAACCTAAAACCAAAAACTTCGCAGAACTTACGAAAAAATTGCAACTTGCTGATAAAAAGATACTTTTCGTTTTGTCAAGTCAAAATAAAAACGTATATTTGTCGGCTCGTAATTTACAGAAAGTTGAAGTTGTAACTGCTTCAGATATAAATACCTATAGGATAATGAACTGTGGGAACCTGGTGCTCACGGAATCGTCTGTTGCTGTAATCGATAACTTACTTAAAGCATAAGGAGACAAAACAATGGAAGTAATTATTAAACCGATTTTTACGGAGAAACAAACCGCGATGACTGACAAGTTCGACAATCGTTACGGTTTCATTGTCGTTCCCGGAGCCAATAAGGTAGAAATCAAAAACGCAGTGGAAGCTCTCTACAATGTTCATGTGGAAAGCATAAATACAATGAAATATGATGGCAAGCTGAGAAGCCGCTACACTAAATCCGGTGTTGTAAACGGACGTACGCCATCTTACAAGAAAGCAATTGTAACTCTGAAAAAAGGAGAAACAATCGATTTATTTAGCAATATTTAAAAGAAAATGGCAATACGTAAATTAAAGCCCACAACGCCGGGGCAGAGACACAAGATTATCGGTTCTTTTGATAATATTACCGCGTCAGAACCGGAAAAATCTCTTGTAGTTGGGAAAAAAAGCACAGGTGGACGCAACAACCAAGGAAAAATGACAATGGGATACCTTGGTGGCGGACACAAAAGACGTTATCGTGTGATCGACTTCAAGAGAACGAAAGATGGTATTCCAGCCGTTGTAAAAAGCATAGAGTATGATCCTAACCGTTCGGCGCGTATCGCGTTACTTTATTATGCCGATGGTGTGAAAACATACATTCTTGCTCCCGACGGATTGGAAGTTGGAGCCACATTAATGTCGGGGCCAGACGCTGCTCCTGAAGTCGGAAATACCTTGCCTTTGGCAAAAATACCGATGGGAACCGTACTTCATAATATTGAATTGCGTCCGGGACAAGGAGCCAAAATGGTGCGCTCTGCCGGAACATTCGCACAGTTAGTATCTCGTGAAGATAATTACGCGATTATCAAAATGCCTTCGGGCGAAGTTCGTAAGATACTTGCAACATGTAAGGCCACTATTGGAAGTGTTGGTAATTCGGATCATGCTTTGGAAAAATCAGGTAAAGCCGGTCGTTCTCGTTGGCTCGGTCGTCGTCCTCACAACCGCGGAGTTGTTAAAAACCCCGTTGATCACCCCATGGGAGGTGGTGAAGGTCGCGCATCGGGAGGTCATCCGAGATCGGCAAAAGGTTTATATTCTAAGGGCTTGAAGACAAGAGCTCCTAAAAAACATTCTTCTAAATACATCGTAGAAAGAAGAAAGAAAAAATAATCTGATTAA
>JBGYGP010000225.1:0-3266 GCA_041820645.1 Proteiniphilum sp.
CGGGCGACACCGCTTTCAGGAGTGCCAGACTGACCATTGGCGATCTGCTGAAGTTCAATCAAAAATCAATAAAGAACCGGTTGATAATTACGATTCCCCTCTTTACCGTGGGGCTTTTGCTTACAAAAATAAACTTCGATGTGGTTTGGCGCTATTTTGCATGGTCCAACCAAACGCTGGCGGCTGTCGTTCTTTGGACTGTAACCATGTATCTGTTGAAAAAACAGAAACGCTACTGGATAACGTTGTTCCCGGCGTTATTCATGACATCGGTAGTAACCTCTTACATCATGCTCGCGCCCGAAGGTTTTGCACTACCCAAGCCGATATCTCTCGGCATCGGTTTTGGGGTAACCATCGTCTTACTCCTCTTCTTCGTATTTGCGGCAAAGAAAATAAAAACAAACAGGGAAAGGTAAAATCCGGATCCCGCATGAAAGTGAATAGAAATGATTACTGTCCGATAAAACTTCCCAATGCCAAAAAACGAGTTTTTAATCTCTGATAATCAGAGGTCGAGTATTTCAAAAAACAACAGGATTAAACCCCTGCCCCCATCGGATTTCGGGGGGATATGAAGGAGGATAAACCCCACTTGGTAGAGGATTATCTGCATTGCAGAACAGGTAAAAACCTCTCTACGCGATTAAAAACCAAGAGAAAAAAGTATTTTTAAGTACGAAACTCAGGTTATTATTTATCTTTTCCTGTTTTTTCTGAACTTACTTTCTTTGTAGTTTTGTTCGGTATCGGAAGCCCCCTTTTTTCCTTTTCCCGAATTAATGTTATCTGCAAAATCGACCACAATCTTTCTGTTTTCCACGAAAACACCCTTGAAAGATTTTACAACCTTTCTGGCGGAATCTTCGGGAACTTCAAAAAACGAAAATGATTTCATCAGGTCAATTCTTCCCACGGTTATTTTTCCGGGCACATAATCGTTGATAAACCCCATCAAATTGGCAGGATTTACGCCATCCGTTTTTCCTATGTTGATAAAAATTCGGGAATAGCCTTTTTCGGGCGTTTTCGATGACTTGTCGCCGAAATCTTTTTTGCGGCGCTCGCTTCCCTTTTTCTCTTTCGAACCGGAGTCGGAAGGTTCTTCTATCTCGTCGGCCGCCTGATAATAATCTATCAATCTGTTAAATTCAAGAGAAACAATTCTCTTGATAATATCCTCTTTTTCAAGCCAGTCGAGTTTTTTGAAAATCGAAGGCAACAGACGGGCAATCTCCCCTTCATTTACCTTTACTTTCTCTACCTTATCCACAAAATTAAAAAGTTGCTTTTCGCAAATGATATCGCCTTTGGGGATAGGGCGTTTTTCAAATTTCTTGTTGATGATTTTTTCAATCCGGACTACTTTTCCTTTTTCTTTTACGTGAATTATGGAAATGGATGTTCCTGTCTTTCCGGCGCGTCCGGTACGTCCGCTCCGATGTGTGTAAATTTCGGTATCATCGGGCAAACCGTAATTAATAACATGGGTAACATTATCAACATCCAATCCGCGGGCAGCCACGTCGGTAGCAACCAGGAGCTGGAGATTTCGCAAACGAAATTTGTTCATTACATAATCGCGTTGCGCTTGCGACAAATCGCCGTGCAACGAATCGGCATCGTATCCGTCTTGAATCAGTTTATCGGCAATTTCCTGTGTTTCTTTTCGCGTGCGGCAAAAAATAATTCCGTAAATATTGGGATAATAGTCCGCAATACGTTTCAGCGCCAAGTATTTGTCTTTGGCGTGAACAGTATAATAAACGTGTTTCACGTTTTGAGCGCCTTCGTTTTTACGTCCGATGGTTATTTCTGTAGGATTGGACATGTATTTTCGGGTAATTTTCCCGATTTCCTGCGGCATTGTTGCCGAAAACAGCAACATGCTTCTGCCTTGAGGCACGTATGACAGAATTTCATCGATATCTTCCGAAAAACCCATGTTGAGCATTTCGTCGGCCTCATCAAGCACAACGGTATGTACGCTTTCCAACGAAACCGTTTTACGCTTGATCAAGTCAATCAATCGGCCGGGTGTCGCTACAATGATGTTTACTCCGCGTTTCAGAGTTTTTATCTGGCTTTCGATACTCGAACCTCCATAAACGGGGAGAATGGTTATATCATCGATGTATTTCGAAAAATCGGCCAAATCGCCCGCTATCTGCAAACAGAGTTCGCGCGTAGGGCACAAAATCAGCGTTTGCGGAATTTTTTTGCGAATGTTTGTCTTTTGGATAATAGGCAGTCCGAAAGCAGCGGTTTTCCCGGTTCCGGTCTGCGCTAGAGCGATAATATCCGGTGTTCCGCCCAACAGGTGTGGAATTACTTCTTCCTGTACAGGCATGGGCAGCTCAAACCCAAGTTCTTCGATTGCTCTACGGATATCGGGAGCAATACCAAGTTCTTCAAATGTTCTCATTTTAATTATTTTTTGTTTGTGAAGTGAAATATCCTTTTTTCCTCGTTACTTCCCCAAACTACACGACAAAGAATAATTAAGTGAGAGAAAAAACAGATAACCCAATCTTTTTAGAAATACAGCATTTCTAAAAAATCGGATGCAAAGGTAAGCTATTTTTTCGAAAAACTATTGATTGTAAAGCATCTGTTTTCGAAGAATTGATTTTTTCCCCGAAGAGAGTTTCAATTCTTTCTCCAGATAGTTGTCCACCGTGTCGTATTTTTGCTTGATATAATTGACGGCATAATTCAAATATGCCGCATTAACGGAAAGCAATGCCGTAACTGCTTCCTGCATGTATTCAGGCATTTTCTGGGCATTTTCCACAATACTCAAAATATCGATAGTTTGTGAAGAAAGCATATAATCGTTGATGATTTCCGCTTCCGAAACTCCTAAGGCATAAAGAATGAAAAAAGCGGCCAATCCCACTCTGTCTTTTCCGAGCGAGCCGGTTAAAAGAATCGGATAGTTATTTTCATCGGTAAGGATATCAAACATTTGTGCATATTCCTCTTTGTAGTTTTCTATAATCCCGATGTAGGAATCTTGCACATAACGAATTGCATCGGCTCTGGTAAAGGTTTCGTCGTTCATCAATTCGTCTAATTTTTCTAAATCCATCAAAACAATAGGCAACATGATTTTCCGAATACTGGGATGAACAAGAATGGGGTATTTCTTGGCGGATTTCTCGGAACGAAAATCAATAACAGTATTGATTCCCAATCTTCTGATGCGTTCCTGATCGTAAAGCGTGGCGCTGCTCAAATCACCCGAACGATAGATTTTTCCCCAC
>JBGYGP010000226.1:0-2965 GCA_041820645.1 Proteiniphilum sp.
GAAAAAAGTTTGTTTTTTCTGTTGAAAAAAGAGAAAAAAAATGTCATTATTCCGAATTTATCTATACCTTTGTCGGATAAAATATCAAAAAACCTTTATTTATATGAGAGTGAATGACATAATGACGCAGCTCGAAGCAAAACATCCCGGCGAAGCTGAGTATCTTCAAGCAGTTAAAGAAGTGTTGATTTCTATCGAAGATGTGTATAACCAACACCCCGAATTTGAGAAAGTGGCGCTCATCGAACGCCTTGTTGAACCCGACAGAATTTTTACTTTCAGAGTACCTTGGGTGGATGACAACGGAAAAGTTCATGTAAACATCGGTTACCGTGTTCAGTTTAACGGAGCCATTGGCCCTTATAAAGGAGGGATTCGTTTTCACCCGTCGGTAACGCTATCGACCCTAAAATTTTTAGGATTTGAACAAACCTTCAAAAATGCGCTTACCACATTGCCTATGGGCGGTGGCAAGGGCGGTTCGGATTTTGCTCCCAAAGGACGTTCCGATGCCGAAATCATGCGTTTCTGCCAGGCATTCGTTACCGAATTGTGGCGCAACATCGGTCCCGATACCGATGTCCCTGCAGGAGACATTGGCGTAGGAGGACGCGAAGTGGGTTATATGTTCGGGATGTACAAGAAATTGGCGCGTGAGCACACAGGGACATTTACTGGAAAAGGGATGTCGTTTGGAGGTTCGCGCCTTCGACCCGAAGCCACCGGTTACGGAGCGCTCTATTTTGTGCATCGGATGTGCCAGACTCACAATATCGATTTCAAAGGCAAAACCGTTGCCGTTTCTGGTTTCGGAAACGTAGCCTGGGGCGCCACCATGAAAGCGACCGAATTGGGAGCGAAGGTGGTTGCCATCTCGGGGCCTGACGGGTATGTTTACGACCCCGACGGCATCAATACTGCCGACAAATTCGATTATATGCTGGAATTGCGTAACTCGGGCAACGATGTAGTGGCTCCTTACGTGGAAGAGTATCCGAACGCGAAATTCTTCCCCGGCAAAAAACCTTGGGAATGCAAAGTGGATATCGCGTTGCCATGCGCCATCCAAAACGAATTGAATTTGGAGGACGCCAAAAAACTGAAAGAAAACGGAGTTACTTTGGTAGCAGAAGTTTCCAATATGGGTTGTACTGCCGAAGCGGTGGATTTCTTCCTCGAACACAAAATGCTCTTCGCTCCCGGAAAAGCCGTAAACGCCGGTGGCGTAGCTTGTTCGGGGCTGGAAATGACGCAAAATGCCATGCACATTTCGTGGACAAACGAGGAGGTGGACAAATGGCTGCATCAGATTATGAATGATATTCATACACAATGTGTAACGCACGGAAAAGAAGGAAATTACATCAATTATGTGAAGGGCGCCAACGTGGCAGGTTTTATGAAAGTTGCCGAAGCCATGCTCGGACAAGGAATATTGTAGAGAATATCGAATACTATTTGTTGAAAACCGAAGAAAAGCTGCAAGGGAAAAGCCCCTGCGGCTTTTTTCGATTTTCATAAGAAGCGCTATTATTTTTTATTTTTGTCTTTCTAATTTTTCAAGGTATGAGTAGTAATAAATGGTTTGTCGTTTGTATCGGGACATGCACGCACCTCCTTTTGGGAACGGTGTATGCCTGGAGCTATTTTCAAATGCCGGTAGCGGAATATGCCGGCTGGAACAATACCCAAACGGCATGGGCGTTTAGCCTCTCTATCCTGATGCTGGGAGTTACGGCCGCTTGGGCGGGAAACAGGATACCGCTCTACGGCCCCCGAAAACTGGCGATGGCCGGCGGTGCCTTGTATGCTTGGGGTTATCTTGTTTCGGGCTACGCGCTTTCGGTTCATTCGTTGCCGTTGCTCTATCTGGGGTTTGGTATTGCCGGCGGCATCGGATTGGGTTTGGCCTATGTTACTCCCGTGGCTACGGTTGTCGCCTGGTTCCGGCAAAAGCATCTGGGGTTGGCTACCGGAATGGTGGTGATGGGATTTGGTTTCGGTGCGTTGGTTATGTCGAAATTTTTGGCGCCGATGTTTCTGAAACTGTCGAACGGCAATTTGAGCACCGCATTTTACGCTCTCGGCGTGTTTCTGTTGATTGCCATCCCGCTTTCGGCTTCATTTCTGAAGCTCCCCCCCTCCGAAAAAGTTTCTGTACGGCAACCGGAGAAACAATCCATCGGAAAATACATGGCGGCAAAACCTTTTTGGATTGTCTGGTCGATTTTTATGATTAATGTCGTTGCGGGAATGATTTTTATCTCTTTTCAATCGCCATTGTTGCAGGATATTCTGAAAATGTGGGCGCCGGTTGGCGTTGATTTTTCCGATCCCGATGTGGCGGCTTCGTTGGCTTCGGCCGGTGCGACGCTTATTGCGGTAAGTTCGGTTTTCAACGGGTTGGGGCGGTTTGTTTGGGGCGCCGTTTCCGATAAAATGGGGCAGATGCAAACCTTCCGGATTCTGTTGGGGTTGCAGGCATCGATTTTTGGCGTACTGATTTTTGTACGGCAGCCGGTTGTGTTTTCCGTGTTGGTTTGCATCGTTTTGTTGTGCTATGGCGGCGGGTTTGGCGTATTGCCTTCGCTTGCAAAGAGGCTGTACGGCGAAAAAAACATGGCGGCGCTTTACGGCGCGTTGCTTACTGCGTGGTCGGTTGGCGGGATGGTGGGACCACAAATCGTAGCGGCAATGAAAGACAATTATGCCGAAAGAGCGGGGCTCTATTCTTTTATGGTGGGCGGCGGTTTGTTGGTTGCAGGGTTGTTGATTTCGTTGGGATATAGGGATAAAGTTTAATTTTCTATCTGAGATATTTGTCATATTATCTTTCTTACGCTAAATTTGCAATACATTTGTCATACATCGAAAAACAAAAGATCATCATACAGGAAAATTATGAGTACGGGAACATTACAAAAAAAGCGAACCACTTTTCGATTAAGCCGTGTTTTGATAGACC
>JBGYGP010000227.1:0-3552 GCA_041820645.1 Proteiniphilum sp.
AAACTGCCGAAAGAAAAGATCAGAAAGATTATTCGAGACTCAAAGACGGACAAGCACTGTAAGGGCTATTACACTTGGTGTCAACTCATCAGCATGATGTTCTGCCAATTCTCGAGCTGTGACTTGGTCAGAGACATTTCTAACGGTCTTAATTCTGCCAATGGCAACCTGAATCATTTAGGGAGCACTCGTGCACCCTCCAAGTCTACCGTTGCGTATCAAAACGCTCATAGAGATAGTCAGGTATTCAGAGACATCTATTACGCCGTCTTCCAAGATTTAGGACAGCAGGCATCATCAAAACGCACCAGATTTCGCTTCAAAGCCCCCATCAAGCTACTTGATTCCTATATGGTAACCTTGACGATGACCCTTTACGATTGGGCTCACTACTACACGACTAAAGGTGCCATAAAGATGCATACACTACTTGATTACGAATGCCTTTTGACTAAATTCGCGAACATTACAACGGGGAAACATACGGACGATAAAGCGTCTTTCGACATCCCTGTTGCCCCACACTCGATAGTGGTAGCCGATCGCGGGTATTGCAATTTTGAACTGTTGAACTATTGATCTGAGTTTCGGATAAGAAACTCAGGTTAATAAAATCAGGCGTGCCTACCCTTCAATACCTCTTCAATGTCTTCCAAACAAAATTCTTTGGTCCTGAGCAGGACAAGAAAGTGGTAAAGCAGGTCGGCGGCTTCGTTTTTAAATAAATCGGCGTTGTTGTCTTTGGCTTCGATAACCAGTTCCACAGCTTCTTCGCCCACTTTTTGAGCCACCTTGTTTATTCCTTTCTGATAGAGGCGGTTCGTATAGGAGTCTTCTGCGTTTTCCGCTATTCTCTGGTTGATAATTTGTTCCAGATCATAGAGAAAACCTTTTGAGGTTTGTGCGTTGAAACACGATGCCGAGCCGGTGTGGCAGACAGGCCCTGCCGGAAACGCTTTGATAAGAAGGGTATCGTTGTCGCAATCGACACTTATCTCTTCAACAAACAGATAATTACCCGAAGTTTCGCCTTTTGTCCACAACCTGTTTTTGCTTCGGCTATAAAATGTAACCTTGCCTTCACGACGTGTTTTATCAAGCGCCTCTTCGTTCATATAGCCCAACATCAATACTTGCAATGTGTTGGCGTGTTGAACAATAACCGGAACCAGTCCACCGGATTTTTTAAAATCGATATTCATTTTGTTGTCTGTTATTTTTAGATTCTGACTTCGATATTTTGTTTTCTTAAAAACTGTTTCAGACGGGGAATGGCTATCTCCCCAAAGTGAAAAACGCTTGCCGCCAGTGCCGCGCTCGCGTTGGTCTGCCTGAATACTTCTGCGAAGTGCGCTTCGTTTCCCGCACCTCCCGAAGCTATCACAGGAATGTTTACTGAGTCTGATATTTCGTTTGTGATATCGATGGCAAAACCGTTTTTGGTGCCGTCGTTGTTCATCGATGTCAGCAGGATTTCTCCTGCACCCCGCTGCCGCACTTCCTGCGCCCAATCTTTTGCCAGAAGCGGGGTTTCGGTACGCCCACCGTGAGTAAAGACCTTCCATGCGTTGTTCGAAAACTTGGTATCGATAGCCACTACTACGCATTGGTTTCCGAATTGTTGCGCTATGCGGTCGATAAGTTCGGGATGCTCTACAGCCGAAGTGTTGATGCTCACCTTATCGGCTCCGCTGTTGATAATGGCTCTGGCGTCGTCCAGCGAACGGATTCCGCCGCCTACGGTAAACGGGATATTTATCTCACGGGCTATCTTTTCGACCAATGACGTCAGGTTTTTTCTTTTCTCCACCGTAGCCGTAATATCTAAAAAGACCAATTCGTCGGCTCCTTCTTCCACATAGCGTTTGGCAAGCTCCGTGGCATCTCCGGCATCTCGCAATTCCACAAAGTTTACGCCTTTCACGGTACGTCCGTCTTTGATATCGAGACAGGGGATGATTCGTTTTTTAAGACTCATAAATCGTTCTCGTTTTGAGGGGTTATACAAAAAATTGCCGCGTCAAATCGTGAAGCGGTATCCTGCCTTCGTAAATGGCTTTCCCGATGATGGCGCCTTCACAACCAATCCGTTGCAAGACAATCAAATCGTTGATAGACGAAACGCCGCCGCTGGCAATCAAGCGAACATCCGTCGTCTGCAAAATCTCCCGATAAAGTTCGTCTGAGACGCCCTGAAGCATTCCGTCCTTTGCAATATCGGTACAAATAACATACCGAATTCCTGCCCGATAGTAGCCGGAGATAAATTCAACGATGTCCGAATTCGATTTCTGCCGCCATCCGTGTGTCGCAACCTTCCGGTTGTTGCCGTCGGCTCCCAGAATGATTTTATCGGCACCGTAAGCCGAAAGCCACTCTAGAAACATCTCCTTGTTTTGTGCAGCCACGCTGCCTCCGGTAATTTGCGCAGCTCCATTTTCGAATGCCGTTTGATCATCTTTGTTTGATTTGATGCCGCCGCCGAAATCGATGCGCAGCGACGTTGCCGTTGCTATTCGGTGCAAAACGGCATGATTTACAATATGATCCGATTTCGCGCCATCCAAATCCACCAGATGCAGGTGTTTGATTCCCGCGCCTTCAAACGCTTTGGCTACTTCGAGCGGATTTTCGTTGTATATTTTTTTTGTGCTGTAATCGCCTTTTGTCAGGCGCACGCACTTCCCGTCAAGGATATCGATCGCCGGAATAATTCTCATCTTGTCGGTATTTCTAAGAAGTTTTTCAATATTAGTTCTCCAACCTGCGCCGATTTTTCGGGATGAAACTGGACGGCGTAGAAATTGTTTTTCTGCATGGCGGCGGCAAACGGCAGAATATAATCGCATGCAGCGATGGCCTCGCCGCAAAGTTCGGCGTAATAGCTGTGCACAAAATAGACCGTATCGTTCTCTCCGAATCGGTCGAAAAGGGTTGATTTTGTATCATATAAGTTGTTCCATCCTATATGAGGGACAATGCCTTGGGGAGGAAACTTTTTTACTTGTGCGTCGAAAATCCCCAAACAACGGGTATCGCCTTCTTCCGAATAGTGGCACATCAGTTGCAGTCCGAGGCAAATACCCAAAACGGGTTGTTGCAAAGAAAGGATAATTTTGTCCAGATTCCGTTCTTTCAGGTATTTCATCGCTGTTGCCGCTTCGCCCACACCCGGAAAAATAATCTTTTCCGCACGGCGTATCTCTGTTTCATCGTTGGTAACGGTGCAAGGGCAGCCCAATCGTTCCACCGCGTTTTTTACCGAGGCGATGTTGCCGGCGTTGTATTTGATAATCGCAATCATTGTTGTCTCTTTTTTTGTCAGATTACACCTTTTGTGCTGGGAATTCCCGCGCTTTCGCCTCGTTTTACCGCCATTTTCACTGCTTTGGCAAAGGCTTTGAATATGGCTTCTATTTTGTGGTGTTCGTTGTCGCCTTCAGCTTTGATGTTGAGGTTGCATCTGGCATTGTCACAGAACGATTTGAAAAAATGGAAAAACATTTCGGAGGGGACATCGCCTATTTTCTCGCGCTTGAAATCGATTTCCCA
>JBGYGP010000228.1:0-3603 GCA_041820645.1 Proteiniphilum sp.
CTGTTGCGGGGATTATATACGCATAACGGACTTTTGTATTTTCATTTCCAGACAAAAAACCAAAGTTTGATGCCGTTCAATGTCGATTTTATCACGTTTAAGGTGGTCGATAAAAAAATAACCAAATGTACTGCGATACAAGAACGGATCCTTCAGCCGTTGCTCTCGTTCAACGAGACAATGGTCATTGGCGGACACCGCACACAACGTTCCGTATTTGCGCTGGAACAGTTTACCCTGCCCGATGACAAGCAGCTTGTCGTCACGCTTTTTGAACGAAACGGCGGACGGCACCAAACCTTTGTCGTGGAAAACGAAGATTTAATCCGTGCCAAAAATATTGATAACTTAAAGTTGAAATTCTGATGAAACGGATAATCTTGATATTGGCGATGACGATGGCGATAGCCGCCGCATCGCACGCACAGCGGTTGATTCCCGGACAACGGGGATTGCAGCTGTCGGTTGGCGTCCCCGTGACGGAAAACAAGTTGTTTGACAACGGAAACTTCGTGGCGAATATGTCGATGACCGTTAATCACAAAAGGGCGAATCACTGGCTTTTCGGACTGGAATACGCCAAGAAGAATTTCATGTACGGAGATACAAAAATCCCCGCCGAAACCTTTGCTTTCGAGGGTGGATATCTGCTTAATCTTTTCTCAGATGCCGGAAAAAATGTATTGCTGAACACGGGGCTTACTGCTGTTGCAGGGTATGAAACCGTCAATCGGGGCGAAAAACTCCTGCCCGATGGAGCAGCTCTATTGACACGAGACCGCTTTGTTTACGGTGGTGCTTATCATCTGGCGTTGGACGCTTTTGTCGCCGACAGCCTTGTTCTGTTCGTCAAAGGAAAATGCAACGTGCTATGGGGTAGTGACGTGGGAATGTTCCGACCGGCGCTACAAACAGGAATTAGGATAATTTTTTAATTTACAAATGACTTATAACAATGAAACTGAAACGTAAAATAATCAATAATTTGTGGGCGGTGGGAGTGCTGCTCATCGCGGGGTTTTGTCTATCTGCTTGTGATAACAAGTTGGATATTCAGCAGGTGTATCCGTTCACGGTAGAAACAATGCCGGTGCCGAAAGCAATCAAGCTCGGAGAACAGGTTGAGATTCGATGCACACTAACATCCGAAGGCAACTATACCGGTAGCCGTTACACACTGCGTTTTTTTTCAATACGACGGCGTGGGAACTTTACAAATCGGCAAAGACGGGAAACCGTTGGTGCCGAACGACCGATATGCTGTTTCGGCTGGGGATTTCAATTTGTATTACACATCGGGCAGCAAAGAACAACAAAGTCTGGAAATTGTGATTGAAGACAATCACAAACAATCCCGAACTCTTCGCTTCGATTTCAATCACAAACAGGAAGAGAAGACAGAATAATGGATTTTATAGTCTGCACTTTATCTTTTTCTGGAAAGCGTCGGCCTGCGAGGATGGGCGCTTTTGTTTTTTGAGAATATTCTTTGTGTTAATCGGACAACACATGGTGCATAATCGCTCCTTACGCATCCGTTGATTTACCGGCGTACCTGTCAATCTCTTCGCTGATTGCTTTACGAAAACTCAATGGATCGTGTATCCACGGATAAATGTTTGATGCCCCTCCGGTAGTTACAATCAACGACCCGAAGTTGAGCACCCTTCCCAAAAGGCTTTCCTTGAAAGCAATCGCTTCCGCCTTACTCAATTGTAAATCCACGATATTCCGCCGGATTAAACCGGTTTTAAAAATTACCCGCTTATTGGTCACGACAAAATCGGAGCAAGCCCGCTCAATACCCCGATTTATGATTCCGTATGCACCCACCAAAAGGAGAATATAACCCAAAACAACTATGAACAAGCTTTTGGCCGGTATCATACAAAGTCCGATGAGTAAGGTTATTGAGGGGGCAACAAATGTCCACCAATGGATTTTTGCACGATAGCTTATTTTTTCTCCCGCCAACAATGTTCTCTCTATGTATTTCATTGTAAAACTATTTTATTAAAACATGCCTTTGAAAGCAAAGATAGTTATTCTTTTTTTGTCTGCCAACATCGAATTCTGCGATAAATTGTACTTCCTGAAACGACAAAGTTGTCCCGCCTGACAACTGCTTTCAGCTTCCAAAGATAAAGGATTTCGGCTGGGTTGTGTTTCTTGTCCGATGAAGGGGATTTTGAGATGGTGGAAGTGTATCTTGGAGGTAGCAAGGGTAGAATAGCATAAGAAGAACAAAAGCAAACTCTCAATTTGTTTCATACTTGCAAATTTAATAACTGGAAAAAAAGTCCTAACAAGTATGAAGTGTAGGGGGGTATTTCAAAGAATTGTCAATCTTCCCAGAAAAGGCTTAATGCAGAATCTTTATGGGTAATGCAATGCTCATAGAATTGTCTACGAGAATCTTCAGCTCTAACATAGTTAAAGCAATCAATAGCCCATACTAACTCGGTTTTAAATACCTCTGCAACATGCCTATTTTTAAAATAATCACCCATTACAGTATTTCGCGGTACTATTTTATCATTAATTAGCCATTTGAAAGGGAAATCCTCACTTGAATAAGTCCATTTTATCCTGTTGTTTTCTGCATATACTACCAAAAGAGGATAATTCCCAATATCTGCAAATCGCAAGGCACACGCTGTTCTACTTACTTTATAAGCACTCCTCAAATAATCAATAACCTCAATCCCAAATTTCTTATTTCCGATATCTTTCCGAAAACGTTCTTCGGGCATCAACAAACAGGAGGCAAAATAATCAGCTTCACGCTCAATAGAAAAAAATTGAGCTCTGTTAGTATGAGAGGGGTGTGGTTGTAATAATCCATTCTTTAAACCTAGCCTATGTGCATCAATGAAATAATGACCAAGTTCATGAGCTAAAGTAAACCGACCTCTATCCGAATCAATCCGATTACCCTTGTCAATATTAAGATGAATGTAGAAATTCCCATTATCAAAAATTGTCATTCCGTCGAAAGTATTGCTCTCATAGTTGTCGTAAAAGACATCTAACTCTTCTTCTGAAACAATTCTCTCTAACGGAGTTATTTTTTCATCAAACTGTAAAGCGATACACTCCGCTAATCTTTTTATTTTAGTATTATTCCTTTTCGTCATCGTTGTTTTTGCGATGCTTTTTTGTCATCTTATCAAGGATACGTTTGGGTACTTCTTGTCCTTTACGTGCAACCATTTTTAGTTCTTCAATTTCAATATCCAATTCTATACCCTCTCTAATACTAAATACTTTCGGGGGACAAGAGCAAATATTCCCTTTGATTATCGAGTTTATATTAATAAAAACATCTTTCAACTTAAAATCGTAATCAGCATACAACTTATTAAAACGAGCAAGTTCTAAGTCATTTGTTGGGAGTAAAAAACCTGTAGAACGCAGCCATTCGTCAAAATTTTTCAGGTCTAATCTTTGTTTTCTTTTATTTGTTGACATGGAATTTCACTAGTGTCCCATTAAAATTAGGACGAATTAAAAATTAAATAAATTTGGCTCATTAAGCCGAAATCGTTCTTTGTCATTTTGAAATTTAGTTTTATCAAACAGGTCTCGTAGATGAGTTTTGTC
>JBGYGP010000229.1:0-2710 GCA_041820645.1 Proteiniphilum sp.
AAATGAAAAAAATATTTTTACTATTTATAGGATTCGCATTAGTGGCCGGTTTCAATGCTTGTTCGGACGATGCCTATACAAGCAAATACAATGATCCGTCCGAAACATCACAGGCATCCGTGGAAAAGCTGATGACCGGCGTTTTTTATGCAGGAAGAGATTATACATTCAATTCGTATTGGCGTATGTACACATGGGATAACGGCATTATGGGGATTTATTCCCAAACAATTGGTTTTCTTAACGCCCCCGGTGGATTATATACTGCCAATGACAGTTATGCCAATAATCGCTGGGAAAATTTTTACGATGTATTGGCCCAATTTCGGGTAATACAGAATGAATTCAATGCCATGCAACCGGCACAACAGGTAAACTATAAGGTTTTTGTAAACTTAGCCGAAATTTTTGTTTACGACCACTTGTCGCAACTCATCGATGCTTTTGGTGATGTTCCTTTCAGCAAAGCCGGATACCTTTATATTACCAATGACGTTAAAAACTCATATGCGTCGTATGACAAAGCCTCCGATTTGTACTCGATGATGCTTACCAGATTGGGGGCTATCAACACTGAATTGCAGGCAATGGGTAGTGTAAGCGGTTTGCTCACATCGCAAGATTTTATCAACAAAGGAAACGTTTCTTTATGGATAAAATACTGCAACTCACTCCGTTTGCGATTAGCTATGCGTGTTGCTTCACAAGGTACACTCGCTTCGCAAGGGCAACAAATTATAGGCGAAATCCTAAACGGAAATTATCCATTGGTGTCTTCATTGAGCGAAACTATCCAAGTGCTTCCCGATAACGATGGATTCAATTACGGCGATCAGTTCCGCGATGGCTATAAAGACCACAGCCGCGCATCGCAGGAAATGCTCAATTTGCTAAACACTGCAGCAACACTGGGCGAAGATGACCCTCGCTTGCCTATCATGTATTCCAAAAATGCACAAGGTAAATACAAAGGATTATCTACAAACGAAAGCTATGCAGACCAACAGACGAACATCAACCTCGTTGAAGCAAAACGTGTTTATTCCCGTATCGACTCTACTACCGTTATCTTTAACAGAAACTTTAAAAGTCCCATTATAACCGCTGCAGAGGTCGATTTTATGAAAGCTGAAGCTTACCAGCGCGGTTGGGCTAAAGGAAACGCAAAACAGGCATTTATTGACGGTATGCTTCATTCCACTCAATTTTATTTTGACGAGAACAAAATTAGTGCAAGTACCGACGGCACTAAAATGGACATTCCGGCTGAATCGGTAATTACTGCTTATGCTGAAAAAGTTTGGAATGCCGAATCCAATAAAGAAAAAATCATCCTTTCTCAGAAATGGTTGAACTTTGGGTTTGTACAACCATTTCAGGCCTGGAACGAAATTCGCCGAACTGGTTATCCTGAACTGAATTATCTCGATGACCCAACAGCACAAATATTGAAAACATTACCCAACAGAGTTCGTTATCCGGCCTCGGAACGTAACAACAATACCGAAAATTACAATGCCCAAATTCAACAGATGGGCGGTACGGACGATGCTTACCTCAAATTATTCTGGGCAAAATAATTTTATCGGTTTACGCATTGAAAAAATAAAATTATTTCACTAAATTTGAGAGCCGTTGGAACGAAGCAACAAATTTCGCCAACGGCTCTCTTTCGCTATACACACACCATTATGACAACTAAAAAACGTATTGCAGGATTTCTTCTGACCTTGTTCTCTCTCGCATCTTTCGCCCAGCAAGGCTTCGTCCACGAATCGTCCGATGAATATACTTGGCCGACAGAACAAAACGTGCTCCAAAAACTCGACCGGTGGCAAGACCTCAAATTCGGCGTGCTCTTCCATTGGGGATTGTATTCCGTTCCCGGAATCGTGGAGTCGTGGTCGATATGTTCCGAAGATGTGGACTGGATACCGCGCGACAGCGCCATGGCCTATACCGATTACAAAAAATGGTATTGGGGACTGAAAGACAAATTTAATCCCACCGATTTCAACCCCGACCAATGGGCTTCCGTCATGGAAAAGGCCGGAATGAAATACATGATTTTTACCACCAAGCATCACGACGGATTCAATCTGTTCGACACGAAAGAAACCGACTTCTCCATCGCCAACGGCCCTTTCGGAAATCATCCGAAAGCCGATGCGGCCAAATTTGTTTTCGAAGCTTTTCGGAAGAAAGATTTTATGGTCGGTGCCTATTTTTCCAAGCCCGACTGGCACAACCAGAATTACTGGTGGGACTACTACGCCACGCCCAACCGGAACGTAAATTACAAAATAGAACGCCATCCGCAACGGTGGGAAAACTTCAAGAAATTCACCTACAACCAACTCAACGAGATAACATCCGATTACGGCAACATAGACATCTTGTGGTTGGACGGCGGTTGGGTGGCCGCTCCGCGTCAGGATATAGATATGGACAATATTGCGGGTATGGTTCGCAAAAATCAGCCGGGTATTTTAATCGTGGATAGAACCGTCAAAGGGAGACACGAGAACTACCAGACCCCCGAAAGGTCAATTCCCGATACGCAACTGCCTTTTCCGTGGGAAAGTTGCATCACGTTGAGCAACGCTTGGGGTTGGGTGCCCAACGCGCCTTACAAATCGGCGCAAAAAGTCATCAACACGCTCATCGAAATCACCGCCAAAGGCGGATGCCTGCTCTTGGGAGTCGGTCC
>JBGYGP010000230.1:0-5907 GCA_041820645.1 Proteiniphilum sp.
CGTTTCGCCGACATTCGGAGCGATACCCCTGCTGATATATTTAGGTATCGGATTGTATTTGAGAAGAATACGGAAGAAAAAGGATTTTGAAACTATTGCTGTCCTATAATTATTAGGTATCAATGGTTCAATCACGGTTTATTTTAGTTTAGGTTGGGGGCGAACATTTTCTCGCACAGCCCGTCATTCCTCTTGGCGACACTCCCAGCGGAACCACCGAAATGTGTGAAGTACAACTCTTTGAACAATCGTATTTTTTGATGTGTACCGCTGTAGAACATCACCCGCTCAACGATGCCGTTTCGCTGATGATAAACTGTGAAAATCAAGCGGAAATCGACCGTTTTTGGAATTATTTCACTCAAAACGGACAAGAAGCCCCCTGCGGTTGGTGTATCGATCGCTACGGACTCCGTTGGCAAATCATTCCCCGAAATATGCACGAACTGATGAGCCAACCCAACGCTACGGAAGTAATGATGAAACAGACTAAAATTGTGATTGAAGAGTATTTTAAGTAAGGCTGTTGGAAATCGAAAAGTTGCAAAACCAAAACCTCCACAGATGAAAATGCTCAAATAAAACAAAGAGGTTGAATCGTTACGAGACAGCCTTATTTTTTATTCTCGGATTGGTAACTCAATCCAAAAAAGGTTGTATATTTGTGCAAACTTTTGAGATAAATGTTAGAAACGACAAATACAAAAGCGTTCATCTTCGCTTCGTTGCTTTTGGTTGCCGCTATTTCGTGCAAAAGGCCGCAAAAAAGCCAATTCAAAGCAAATAACGATGTTGTTTTGGATACGATCGAGTACAGCAACCGCTATTTTATCGACAACAACAACCAAAATCCCGCATGCATTCTATTCATCAGGTATATCTATCCCAAATCGATAGCCAATTCGGATGAAAAAGCCGTACAGCAACTGTTGACGACCTGCATGTTCGGCTCCGATTACGATTCTCTGACTGTGGACGAAACCATCGCCCGGTATTGGGAGAACTATGTTTTGAATTATCGGAACGAGTCGGTACAGTATCGGGAAAATCTGATTGTTTCGAGTCAGTATGCTCAAACAGATCATGATGATGACCACGAAATGGATTCCGACGAGTTTTTCTCGTTTCACGAAACGCTTACCGACTCGGTCGTTTATAATCATTACGGACTGATGTCGTTTCAGGTGCGATTGTCGAATACGAAAGGGGATAATCCGGCTTTTGTTACAAACAAAAATCTGGTCGTAAACCTGAATACGGGAAAAAGCATAACGGAAGAGGAGATCTTCATTACGGGATACGATACCGCTTTACAGAAACTGATTCAGTCGGTTCTTTTCGAAAAGAATAAAGTAAAATCCATTCAGGAACTCGAAGATTTGGGTTATTTTGGAATAGACGAGATAATACCGAATAAAAACTTTTTGGTAACCGACAAAGGTATCGTTTATACATTCAACGCCGGTGAATATTCGGCGTTTCCGCTTGGGGCACAAGAAATTCTGCTTCCATACGACGCAATCCGGCATTTGCTGCGCGAAAACACCGGCGTAGCCATGATTTCAAAGCTATAGGATGAACTCGATACGGCAATATTTTTCCGAACTCTCTTTGCAACAGATTACTCAGTTTGAAGCTCTTTACGAACTTTATACCGATTGGAACTCCCAAATAAACGTAATTTCGCGCAAAGACATCGAGAACCTCTATCCGCATCATGTGCTGCATTCGCTTGCCATTGCGAAATACATCCGTTTCACGCCCCGGACAACCGTTTTGGATGTGGGTACGGGAGGCGGTTTTCCCGGAGTGCCGTTGGCAATCTTTTTTCCCGAAGTGCATTTTACGATGCTCGACAGCATCGGTAAAAAAATAAAAGTAGCGCGTGAAATTTCGCAAGCCATCGGCCTTAAGAATGTAGATTTCGTACATTCCCGCATGGAAGATGAAAAAAGAAAATTTGATTTTGTGGTTAGTCGTGCCGTGATGACACTGCCCGAATTGGTAAAACGGATTAGAAAAAATATCTCTTTCCAAAACAAGAATGCTCTTCCCAACGGGCTTATCTGCCTGAAAGGAGGAAACTTGTCGGCCGAAATTTCGGAGTTCAAGAAAAGCGCCGAAACAACCCCTTTGTCGAGTTATTTCGGAGAACCCTTTTTCGAGACCAAACAGCTTATCTATCTGCCTTTGTCGTAGAAATTTGAAAATAGCCGTTATCTGTTTTTTTACCGGAAAGAATTGCTATCTTTGCGAACAGATTTGTAACGTTACTTTTTTCTCCCTCAGACCGGAATGAAAATTAAAATATTCGAATTTAATCCATTAGCCGTCAATACGTATGTGGTTTCGGACGAAACGCACGAATGCGTTATCATCGATGCCGCTTGTTTCGACACTGCCGAAAAAGAAGCGCTTCGCCGTTACATTGCCGAAGAAGAGCTGGTAGTCAAACACTTTATCAATACGCATCTGCATTTCGATCATATTTTCGGAGCGAAATACATTGCTTCGCAATTTCAGGTTCCGATGCAAGCGCATCGCGACGACGAGTTTTTGCTCAACGGATTGCCCGCACAATTGCAAATGTTCGGCTTTCCGCCGACGGAAGATTTTACGCCAACCGTCGGGAAATACATCGATGAGCCCGATAGCGTAATCTTCGGAAATCAAAAACTGCAAGTTCTTCATGTTCCAGGACACTCTCCCGGGAGCATCGCTTTTTACAGTGCCGAAAACCGTTGCGTATTCGTAGGCGACGTACTGTTTCACTCGTCGATAGGGCGGACGGATTTGGCGGGAGGCAACCATGCTCAATTAATCGACAGTATTCGGAAAAAACTCTTTACATTGCCGGACAATACGGCGGTCTATCCCGGACACGGGGCAAGCACAACGGTTGCATACGAAAAGAGATACAATCCTTTTTTTTAGAAACGAAATTCGATAATCAACATAATTTACTTAAAAAGAATACAATATTATGGAAATGGAACATTTCAAAACACGACACATCGGCATTACCGAAAAGGATTTGCCCAAGATGTTGGAAACGATTGGCGTATCGTCTGTGGACGAATTGATTGACCAGACAATACCGAAAGACATCCGGTTGAAAAAACCGCTTCAACTGCCGAAAGCCATCTCCGAGATGGAATATGCCGAAGAGATTGAACAAATTGCTTCGCAAAACAAAGTGTTTACCTCTTACATCGGTATGGGTTGGTACAACGCCGTCACGCCGCCGGTAATTTATAGGAACGTATTTGAAAATCCCGTGTGGTACACCTCTTATACGCCTTATCAGGCCGAAATTTCGCAGGGGCGCCTGGAGGCTTTGCTGAACTTTCAGACCATGATAAGCGACCTCACCGGCCTGCCCTTGTCGAACTGCTCTCTGCTCGACGAGGCTACTGCCGCCGCCGAAGCTGCTGCCATGATGTATGGCCTGCGTGAACGGGAACAGGTAAAAAACAAGGTGGAAACGCTGTTTGTGGACGAAAAAATATTTCCGCAAACGTTGGCCGTTTTAAAAACCCGCATGAATCGGATAGGAGTTGAAATTGTTGTGGGAGACTACAAAACCGTTGTGCCGGAGAACAAATTTTTCGGTGCGATAATACAATATCCCAACAGCGACGGCAATGTGGAGGACTATCGTGAATTTGTAACGAAAGCCCATGCCGCAAGTTGCAAAGTAGCCGTCGCCACCGATTTGATGGCGTTGGTGATGCTGGTTCCTCCGGGAGAATGGGGAGTCGATATTGCTTTCGGGAGCAGCCAACGATTCGGTGTGCCGATGTTTTACGGAGGCCCGTCGGCGGGATTTTTCGCTACCCGCGACGAATACAAACGCAACATGCCGGGCAGAATAATCGGCGTTTCAAAAGACGCTTACGGAAGAGATGCGTTGCGCATGGCGCTGCAAACCCGCGAGCAACACATCAAACGCGAAAAAGCCACGTCGAATATCTGTACCGCCCAGGCTCTGCTGGCAACCATGTCGTCGTTTTATGCCGTATATCACGGGCCCAAGGGATTGAAAAACATTGCCTCGCGCATTCACTCCACCGCCTCGCATGTTTCCGACGAATTGACAAAATGCGGCTTCAAGCAACTCAATGAAAATTTCTTCGACACATTGAAAGTAACGCTTCCGGCGGAAGTTACCCTAAAACAAGTAAAAGATATTGCCGAAATGCGAAGCATCAACTTGCGTTACTTCGAAACGGGAGAAATAGGTATCAGCATCGACGAAACCACCAACGATTATCGCGTTCACGAACTTCTGGCGGTGTTTGCAATGGCGGTCGGCAGTTCGAAAGTGTTTATGGTTGACGAACTTCCCCGGAAAATATCGATTGAGGGAAAATTCATTCGCACATCGCCTGTTCTGACGCATCCCACTTTCAACAAATATCACTCCGAAACGGAATTGATGCGCTATATCAAACGTCTCGACCGAAAAGACATTTCGCTTGCGCACTCCATGATTTCGTTGGGTTCGTGTACGATGAAACTCAATTCGGCATCGTCGTTGCTGCCTTTGGGAATGTCGAAAATGCAGAATATTCATCCTTTCGTGCCGATGGAGCAGGCTCAGGGGTATCACGAGATGCTGAAAGATCTCGAATCGATGCTCGCCGAGATTACCGGTTTGGCAGCCACTTCGTTGCAACCTAATTCGGGAGCGGCGGGAGAATATGCCGGCCTGATTACCATTGCCGCATACCTCGAAAGCATCGGACAAGGACATCGCGATGTGGTGCTTATTCCGGCATCGGCTCACGGTACCAATCCCGCAAGCGCCGTTCAGGCCGGATTCAAAACCGTTACGGTTGCCAGCGACTCCAAAGGCAATGTGGACTTGGACGATTTTCGCAAGAAAATAGACGAATACCGCAACAACCTGGCCGCCTTCATGATTACCTACCCCTCTACGCATGGTATCTTCGAGGTGCAGATCAAAGAGATGTGCCGGCTCATCCACGAAGCGGGAGGACAGGTATATATGGACGGAGCCAATATGAACGCCCAAGTGGGGATTACAAATCCGGGAACTATCGGAGCCGATGTCTGCCACCTCAATCTGCACAAGACGTTTTCGATACCGCACGGCGGAGGAGGCCCCGGAGTAGGCCCTATCTGCGTTGCGGAGCATCTTGTTTCGTTTCTGCCCGGACATCCGGTGATGTTCGACAATTCGCTCAACACGGTTTCATCGGCTCCTTACGGAAGCGCCGGTGTGTGCGAAATTACCTACGCCTACATCAAGATGATGGGCGCCGACGGGCTTGCGGAAGCCACCAAAATGGCGATTGTAAGCGCCAACTACCTCGCCGAAAAACTCAAAAATACCTACGGTATTGTCTATCGGGGAGCGCAAGGCAGAGTAGGACACGAGTTGATTCTCGAGTGCCGGAGAATCAAAGAGCAATCGGGAATCAGCGAAACCGACATCGCCAAGCGGTTGATGGATTACGGATACCACGCTCCTACGTTATCGTTTCCGGTTCACGGGACATTGATGATCGAGCCTACCGAAAGCGAAAGCCTTGCCGAACTCGACCGGTTTGCAAATGCCATGCTGAATATATATCAAGAGGTTCGGGAAGTAGATCAAGGAGTTTATCCGCCCGAAGACAATGTATTGGTAAATGCTCCGCATCCCGAATACGAAGTGGCAGGCGACGAGTGGAAGCACACTTATCCGCGTTCCAAAGCGGCCTATCCGCTGCCCTATGTGGCCGAAAACAAATTCTGGGTTCATGTCGCCCGTGTGGACAACGCGTATGGAGACAGAAACTTAGTTTCTTGTTTATGCTCCTGACAACAGGTAACCAAATTGCGGGGTATTTTTTTTCGTTTTTCAAGCCTACGGAAATTTATTTTTCACACTTCCCGGAG
>JBGYGP010000231.1:0-9614 GCA_041820645.1 Proteiniphilum sp.
AGTTTGATTTTTCAAGGATCTGCTGCCTGATCAGTTTGTTTGTTTTCTCGATCATCCCCTTTTCCCATGAAGAATAGGGATGAGTGAAATAGAGGTTTGCTCGGATGGTGGAATGGTAGACACGCAAGACTTAAAATCTTGTGACCATTGCGGTTGTGCGGGTTCAAGTCCCGCTCCGAGTACGATGTTTATAAAAGGTTTTCAATTACTTATCCGATTGAGACCTTTTTTGTTTTGGGCAGCCCTCAAAACAACGGGACAAGTTTTAACGGACAACAAAAATTTTTATACTACTCAAAAAGAGGAGGATAACGGTTATGATGTTGCTATTGTGTAGTAGAGTTGTCTCAAAACTATTTTTAAGTACGAAACGGTTCGGGAGTTTCGGAAGTATTCAAATGCAAGGCTGACATGGAAGAAGATAAGGGATTCTGCTGAAAGACATGACCGAATCCGGGCATCGAAAGCAACACGGTGATTGAGCGCTTATGAAACATAGTTGTTGATTCCGCGGGAATATTTCCTCTGGTATATTTGTTCAGTCTTTTATCTCTTCGAATTCGACGTCGTATGCATCCGCCGATTCAAAACTTTTTTTCTGATATTCCAAAATACGTTCTTCTTGCGTTTCAGTTTTTTTCTCCTGATTCTGTGCGCGTTGGTTATTTGTTCCCCGGGAGCGGTAATCGTAGTTTCTTTTCTGTATGTTTCCGAGGAAGAATCGAACAAAGAAACGAAACAGTAAATAGAACACCAGAAATACGACTCCTATTTTTATCAAAAATCCCATATTTAATTGATTTTATTGAAACACAAAATTAATATGAATAATCAAAACCTCTTTGATTGCTTTTGAAAATTTAACGATTATGTTTTTATGTTGGGGATGAATATCGAGATAGCAATGTAAGCGAGAATGCCCCATGCTATTCCGACAATACCCCACACAGCGACAAATCCAACGCTGATTGCCACCAAAAGAATTTGGCGGATGTGATTTTTCCAATTTCTGCCTTTTATTTTGAAAGAAAACATCGGTATTTCGGAAACTAACAGAAATGACAATACGACGATAAAACCGATGGTGCTGTAAAACAGTTTTTCGTTGTATAGGGAGAGGGGCATTACACCGTAGGCGTAACTAACCCAAAACAGGGCGTTGGCCGGTGTCGGTAGCCCCAGAAACGAGGTTGTTTGCCTTTCGTCGAGATTGAATTTGGCGAGTCTGTATGCCGAGAAAGCGGGTATGAGAAACGCAAAGTAGGGTAGCAGGTTTTGAATCCCCTTGACGAAATCGGGGAACACGGTGAAATCTTTGAGCAATATGAATATGGCTGCGGCAGGAGCAACACCGAAACTCACAATGTCGGCAAGCGAATCGAGTTCGACACCCATTCTGGAGGAGACTCCGAGCAGCCGAGCGGCAAAACCGTCGAGGAAATCGAAGAAAGCCGCTGCAATTACCCAAAACACAACCCATCCCAATTCACCCTGAAAAGCCATTGTGATGGCGATGCAGCCCGAAAAGAGGTTGCACAGGGTGATGAGATTAGGAATTTGTTTCTTCATTTTGCTGATTTATTTCCGGAAGTTCGGCCAAGAAAGTTACATTGGCATGAACCTCATCGCCTATTTTTACTAAGATTTTGCTGTCGAGTGGCAGAAAAATATCCATACGTGAGCCTAATTTGATAAATCCTAATGGTTCGCCGATTTTGCAATTATCTCCTTCCTTGACGTATGTAACAATCCTTCGGGCTACAGCGCCGGCAATCTGTCGGGTAAGAATCTTCGTGCCGTTGAGCGTTTCGATAACGATGTTGGTACGCTCGTTTTCGGTGCTCGATTTGGGTAGGTAAGCAGCATGAAAGTTACCATCCTGATGCGAAAAATGAACGATTTTTCCCGTAACCGGGATCCAATTGGAGTGGGCATTGAAAAACGACATGAATATGGAAACCTGTATTGCCTCTTGCTGTAAATAATCTTTTTCGAAAACACGTTCAATTACAACTACTTTACCGTCTGTGGGTGCGTTTACCTTGTTATCGAAATCTCCCTGATAAGATCTTTGTGGAGATTTGTAAAAATTTATCATCATCAAATACAGAACGATAGACGGGACGAGTATCAGGAATGTGAAGTAGTTGGTGTGAAAAAGCAGGAATGCTGATGCGTTTATAATTGTCAGAATTATAAACCACATAATTAGCGTTTTTTTCCCTTCTTTATGAATCTTCATAAAAATCGTATGAATTTAAATAGAATCGGTTTCAAAATATTTCTTTTGATAGTGGGAGTCGATAGGTTCGTATGGTATGCCTTTCTCTATCTGGTCGCGGTATTTTTTGGGGACGTATTCTTCCCAGGTTTCCCGATCGAGAAACGGAACGATTGCCGGCACCACAACCTGTACTCTTTCGTAAAAAAAAGAGTTTTGTTTGATTTCGGGTTTTATGATTTTTTCTTTGAAATCGAGCATCAAGGCTAAATTCAGTAAGATGCTCATTATTACCATAGTAGAGCCCAGTGAGACAAGCAATCCGAGCAATCTATTCAACAAATTGATGTTGATGGATTGCAGTATTGATTGCATCAATTTTACCAACAAACTTATCACGATGGCGATAGCCAGAAAGGCTATAATGTAGGAGAGAACTCCTGCCATATTGGGCGTCAAATCGAACCACCCGTTGATGGTTGGAAGAATTGTTTTTGCCAATTTCCCTCCGAAAATAGCCGCCAGAATGATGATGGCAAATCCTCCCAACATAGCTATAAGCCCTTTTCTGTAACCGTTTACGGCGGCTATCAGGAGGATAATCAAAACAGTTAAATCAAACCAATTCATTGTTGCGATAATGTGATTTTTTTTGATACAATGTTTTCGTTCAAAAACAGGGATGCCGATTCGGTGAATTTTTCCGTCGATTCGGTAGTAAAGTAACTGACGGTGCCGTTTTTCGAGCACATTGCATCCATTTCGGGATGGCGGAGTAGATATTCTCTCAGGCTGTTGGCAACGTATTTCCCTTGCGAAATGATTTTAATATTTTGAGGTGTGAATTTTTTTATCTTGTCGATTAATAAAGGATAATGCGTGCAGCCAAGAATAATGGCATCAATTAGGTTGTCTTTTTGGAGCAGATTATCTACGTGTTGTTTCACGAAATAGTCGGCTCCCGGTTTATCGTATTCTTTGTTTTCCACCAATGGAACCCACATCGGACATGCCTCGCCGGAGAGTTTCAGATGAGGATGGAGTTTGGCTATCTCGATGTCGTATGATTTGGAGTCGATGGTTCCCCGGGTTCCCATCACACCTACGTGTCCGTTTTCGGAAATATCGGCTATATATTCTGCCGTGGGACGAATAATGCCCAAAACGCGCCTTTTGGGGTCGTACAGCGGCAGATTTTTTTGTTGGATATTTCGTAACGCTTTTGCCGATGCGGTATTGCAGGCGATGATAACCAAGTTGCAGTTTTGCGAAAAAAACCATTGAACGGCTTCCCACGTAAACAGGTACACTAATTCGAACGAGCGATTGCCGTAAGGAGCTCGTGCATTATCGCCCAGGTAAATATAGTCGTATTGGGGCAACAAAGCCTTTATTTCGGATAAGACGGTAAGACCTCCGTATCCGGAATCAAAAATCCCGATTGCACCGGCTCTATTTGTCGATTGAGATACCAAAACTGAATGTTCTGACGTGTGTATTATCTGATTCTTAATTTGTTTTTTACGAGTTGATTGGCATCTTCCGCCGAAGGATTTACAAAAGCAATTCCCGGATTTGCCAAATCGTAAATTACCGTATAGTTTTGTTCGATACCCACCTGACGCACCGCGATGGAGATTTGCTCTTTTATCGGTTCCAACATTTGTCTTTCCTGTTCTTCGATGTCTTTTTGAGCAAGCTCCATAAATTGGCGCATTTTGTTCTCCAATTCGGTAAGCTCTTGCATACGTCTGAGTTTGATGTTTTCGGCAAGGGAGCTTTGATAGGTAATGTAATCCGAATATTTTTTGTTGTATTCGTTCTGCATCACTCCAAGTTCTTGTTTGTAGTTTTCACTCAATACAAGGAGCTTTTTTGTCGCTTCCTCTTTGGCCGGAAACGAATTGAGGATTTCCGTTGTATTTACGTAAGCAATTTTTACTTGCGTAACTTGCGCTTTTGTTAAACTCAGAGCACTGAAAATCAATATGCACGATACTGTAAATCTTGTCTTATTCATAATAAATAATATTTAAAACATGAACAATAAAAAAAATATTTTCGCCTTGTGTAACTCAGTCAACAATTGTATTTTATGTTCGATGTGTGTTTTAGTCGCACCCGTCAAACGGATGCGACTAAGTACCGATTAAAATAACAATGTCAACTGGTTACAAATAGATTTATTTTATAATGTTTTCTTTACTTCCACCTCTTCAAAGGATTCAATGATATCGCCTACCTTGATGTCGTTGAAATTTTTGATACTGATACCGCATTCGTAACCCGAAGCCACCTCTTTTACATCGTCTTTGAATCGTTTGAGTGTGTCGAGTTCTCCCATAAAGATGACAATTCCGTCCCGGATAAGGCGAATTTTGTTGTTACGCTTTATCTTTCCGTCTCTCACCATTCCGCCGGCTACGGTTCCCACTTTTGATATTTTGAATATCTCCAAAACCTCCACATTGGCCGTAATTTCCTCTTTGATGTCGGGAGAAAGCATCCCTTCCATCGCTAATTTTACCTCTTCGATAGCATCGTAAATAATTGAATACAGACGAATATCCACACCCTCTTTTTCGGCTTCTTTTCTGGCTCCGAGCGAAGGACGCACCTGGAATCCGATGATAACCGCATCGGAGGCGGCCGCAAGTACGATGTCCGATTCCGATATTTGCCCCACAGCTTTGTGGATAACGTTTACCTGAATCTCTTCCGTAGAGAGTTTGATCAACGAGTCTGAAAGGGCTTCTACCGAGCCGTCCACGTCTCCTTTTACGATAAGATTTAGTTGTTGGAAGTTTCCAATTGCAAGGCGGCGTCCGATATCATCGAGCGTCAGCATTTTTTGCGTACGCAACGATTGTTCGCGTTGCAATTGCTCTCTGCGGTTGGCAACGTTTCGGGCCTCCTGGTCGGTATCCATTACATTGAACGTATCGCCGGCCTGTGGAGCGCCATTAAGCCCCAAAACGAGGGTAGGAGTGGCGGGGCCTGCTAGAGTAATTTTTTGGTTATTTTCGTTAAACATCGCCTTGATGCGGCCATAGTATGAACCGGCCAGGATAATGTCTCCCTGTTTGAGCGTACCGTTTTCGACCAATACCGTGGATACAAACCCGCGCCCTTTGTCGAGCGATGATTCGATAACCGTTCCGGACGCTTTTTTGTTGGGATTGGCTTTGAGTTCGAGGAGGTCTGCTTCGAGCAAAACTTTTTCGAGCAATTCTTGAATTCCAATTCCTTTTTTTGCCGAAATCTCTTGCGATTGGTATTTCCCTCCCCAATCTTCTACCAAATAATTCATTTCGGCCAAGCGTTCTTTTATCTTTTCGGGGTTTGCGCCCGGTTTATCTATTTTGTTGATGGCGAAAACGATAGGAACACCTGCTGCCGATGCGTGATTGATTGCTTCTACGGTTTGAGGCATTACGCTGTCGTCTGCCGCTACAATAATTATGGCAACGTCAGTAACTTTGGCTCCGCGGGCGCGCATGGCGGTAAAGGCTTCGTGCCCCGGAGTATCGAGGAATGTGATGATTCTTCCATTTGGCAGTTTTACGCTGTAAGCGCCGATGTGTTGCGTAATTCCTCCGGCTTCGCCTTCGATTACGTTGGTGTGGCGGATGCTGTCAAGCAACGAGGTTTTGCCGTGGTCCACGTGTCCCATTACCGTAACAATGGGCGAGCGCGGTTGCAGGTCTTCGGGATTGTCTTCTTCTTCGGAAATGGCCTCGATAACGTCGGCACTCACAAATTTGGTTTTGAACCCGAATTCGTCTGCCACAATATTGATGGTTTCTGCATCAAGTCTTTGGTTGATGGCAACCATAACGCCCAAGTTCATGCAGGTAGCGATAACGCTTGTAACAGGAACATTCATCATGTTTGCAAGGTCGTTTGCAGTTACAAACTCGGTGAGTTGGAGTATTTTACTCTCTTTTTCTTGTAGTTTGATTTCCTCTTGCTGGCGTTGTGAAACGGCTTCGCGTTTTTCCTTGCGGTATTTTGCACCTCCTTTTCCTCCTCGTTTTTCGGTCAGGCGGGCAAGCGTTTCTTTGATTTGCTTTTGTACTTCTTCGTCGCTCACTTCGGTTTTGATGGGTTTTCTGAGCGATTTCTTTTCTCTGTGCGTATGTTGTTGCGCTTGTGAGCCGGCTTTTTCGATATTGACTTTGCCTTTGTCTATGCGTTTGCGTTTTTTTCTTTTGTTGTCGCTTTTTTCATCGTCAATATCGGCGGTGGGTTCTTTTGCAAGGGGAGTTGTGTTTCCTTCCTTGAGATTTTTTATGTTTTGCTCTCGTTCTCTTTCGAGGCGCTCTTTTTTTCGTTGCGCTTTTGATTTTCGAGTCGGACGTGTCTTGTCGTTGATGGAATCCAAATCGATAGTCCCTTTCAAAACAAGGTTGGGGCCTTTCAACTCTGTGTGAAGTCTGAAAACCTTTTCTTCTTTTTGTTGGTTTTCGTTTTCGGAGCCGTCGTTAGTGTTTTCTCCTTCGGAAGTTTCGTTTACGCCGGTATCTGCGATGTTTTTGTCGGATACATCCGACGG
The DNA here is from genome assembly GCA_041820645.1 of Proteiniphilum sp. GTDB lineage: Bacteria > Bacteroidota > Bacteroidia > Bacteroidales > Dysgonomonadaceae > JBGYGP01. The sequence continues at coordinate 6,777 of JBGYGP010000231.1, forward strand.
TTTGTTCTCTATTTGGGGCGTTTCAACCGGTGTTGTTTCGGCAACTTCTTCTTTGGACAGGGGTTGCGATACGGGGGGGGGCTACAACTGTTTTCTCCGTTTTTTGTTCGGATTTCTCGATTGAAGTTTCTTTAGGAGTTTCTTTTTCGACAACGGTTTGTTTTTCCGCAGGGGTTTGTTTTTCCGTTTTTTTATGGGTCAGGTTGTTCAGGTCAATATTTCCAACGATATGAAACTTCGGTTTCATATCGTTGGGGACTTCGGTCTTGATAATCTCTTTTTCGGCAGGTTTATGAACTTCCGGTTTGGGAATTTCGTATCCTTCGATAGCTATTGTTTCGCGGTTTTCTTCTTTGCGGTGTTGTAATTTTTCACGCGTTTCGTTGGCTTCGCGTTTGATGTTTTTGTCTTTGCCGAATTCGGCAATAAGCATGTCATACTGTCCATCCTCAATTTTTGTATTGGGATTGCTTTCGATGGTAATACCTTTTTTATGCAGAAATTCAACGATTGTGCTGATTCCCACATTTAAATTTTTTGCAACTTTACTTAATCTTTCAGACATATATGTTTGTTTTGTCCCTTTCTTGAAAATATTTGGTTTATGAACAGTGTTATCTGTTTTTACCGAAAATCTATTCTTCCGTCGATTCTTCGTCGGCGTCTTCTTCGAATTCTGCTTTAAGGATGCTTATTACTTCATCGACGGTGCTCTCTTCCAAATCGGCTTCTTTGATGATTTTTTCACGTGACATCGCCAATACGTTTTTGGCGGTTGAGCAACCTATTTTTTTGAGTTGGTCTATTACCCAATCGTCTATTTCGTCGCGGAATTCGTCTAAGTAGATGTCTTCTTCGTCCACGTCGTCGATGTCTCTGAATACTTCGATATTGTATCCCGTGAGCATAGATGCCAGCTTGATGTTGGCTCCGCCTTTACCGATTGCCAGCGAAACTTCTTCGGGATAAAGGAATACTTCGGCTCTTCCTTCTTCTTCTTTGACCGTAATCGAGTTGATTTTGGCGGGGCTGAGCGCGCGCTGAATATACAGGCTGGTGTTGTTTGTGAAGTTGATCACATCGATGTTTTCGTTGCGTAATTCCCTTACGATTCCGTGAATGCGGAATCCTTTCATCCCAACGCAAGCACCTACTGGATCGATGCGGTCGTCATAAGCTTCTACGGCTACTTTGGCGCGTTCTCCCGGAATACGGGAGATCCCTTTGATGGTAATCAGTCCGTCGGCAATTTCCGGAATTTCCATTTCAAACAGTCTTTCGAGGAATATGGGCGACGTGCGCGAAAGGATGATTTTGGGGTTGTTGTTTTTGTTTTCTACGCGGGCAACCACGGCGCGAACGTGCTCTCCTTTGCGGAAAAAATCGCTGGGGATTTGTTCGTTTTTGGGCAAAATCAGTTCGTTGTGTTCATCGTCGAGCAACAACAACTCTTTTTTCCATACCTGATAGACTTCTCCTGAAACAATTTCTCCCACTTTTTCTTTGTATTTGTTGTAGAGGTTGTCTTTTTCCAGTTCCAAAATCTTCGAAGCCAGCGTTTGGCGGAGGTTTAGGATAGTTCTTCGGCCGAAATCTTCGAGAAAAAGTTCGTCGGTAACTTCTTCGCCTACTTCAAAGTCTGCGTCGATTTTTTGTGCGTCGCTCAACCCGATTTCCATATTGGGGTTTTGCAATTGGTCGTCTTCTACCACGGTGCGGTTGCGCCAAATTTCGAGGTCACCTTTGTCAGGGTTGATGATGATGTCGTAGTTTTCATCGGTGCCGAGTGTTTTTGCAATCACGCTTCGAAACGATTCTTCCAAAACGCTGATGAGTGTGGCTTTATCGATATTTTTCAGCTCGTTGAATTCCGAAAAGGTATCTATGAGGCTGATTGTTCCTTTTTTCTTGCCCATATTTTTAAAAATTTGCCTGCTATATTTGTATTTAAAATTTTATTCGATACTTCGTATATTTTACGTCTTCGTAGGGGACAGACCGGTTTTCTTTTACCTCCGTTTTGCGTTTTGCGCCTTCGGGTTTCTCTTTTTTTGTGATTTCTATCGTGAAATCGTTTTCACTCGAAGCAAGGAGTCTGCCGTGCAGCTTTTCGCCTTTTTTTGTTAAAACTTCTATCTCTTTGCCTTCGTATTTTTTGTACTGCCGCAAAGTTTTGAAAGGAGAGGTTAGTCCGGCGGAGGCAACGGTAAGTTCAAAGTCTTCTTCGTTGCGATTGAGCTTCGATTCGATATGCCGGCTCAATGCCGCACAATCGTCGATGTTTACGCCGTTATCGTTGTCTATTTCAATCGTAATGGCGTTGCCGGGGGCAATCGCAATATCCACCAAATAGTTGGGCGAACCTTCCAAAAAGTTTTCTGCGAGCGAGTTTATCTCTTTCTTTTCTATCATTTTTTTGTTGATGAAATAACAAAAAAAGAGCATTTTCAGTGCTCCCCTCGTCGTTTACCGATGCAAAGATATTATTTTCTAATGGATTGACAAAATGTTTCGTTTTTTTTCTGAGGTTAAATCGATTGAAAATCTCCGTTTTTTTCTTCGAAATAAAACGACGATGCAGTCCACCCCCCGATGTTTCCGGTTGAAAAATCGGGCCGTTACGGTTTGTCCTTTTCGATAAAAGGCTGTATATTTGCCTCGCGTAATATCTGGGGAGCGTTAAAATTCTTTGTTTTCGACACCTTGAAAAACAAAGAAATTCTCCTAGTATTATCTGCTTTTCTGATGAATAATGCGGATTATACTGCATAAGCTCGAAAAAAAACAAAAAGCGCTCAAAAGTCTCAACACAAGAGTAAATCGATAATTTCAACCGAT
>JBGYGP010000232.1:0-3925 GCA_041820645.1 Proteiniphilum sp.
AATATCTTTTGAAGTTAATTGATACACTTCCAGAGTTATTTCAAATATCTTCTGAAGTTAATTGACGCACTCCCGGAGTTATTTTTAATATTTTCTAAAGTTAATTGATGAACTTCCAGAGTTATTTTTAATATGTTCCGGAGTTAATTGATGAACTTCTATAGTTATTTTAAATATGTCCCGAAGTTAATTAATGTGCTCCCGGAGTTATTTCAAATATCTTCTGAAGTTAATTGATGCACTTCCGGAGTTATTTTAAATTATTGCTGTCCGATAAAATTCTTTTTTATGTTAATAAATTCTTGTAATAGAGCCTAATAAAAACCTTTTTTCAATAGGAGAGCTTGTCCTATATATAGCATTGGTTATCAGTAAAATATAAGTACTTATCGGAGAGTAATAAGAAACGGCACAATCCGGCAAGACAGGCCTTGCCGGACTATGCCCGTATGTTTTATTTTGTCCAATCACCGTAGCGGTTATTCAGAAGCGGTCAACTATCAATATGTGTGTCCGTCGGATTTCAGATCGTCGAGTCCCAACCTTTTCTTTTCGAGCGCACGCCAAGCATAGAAGATATACAGCAACACGAACGGGACAATCAGTGAAACAACAGACATGACCGTCAGGGTAAATTCGCTCGAAGAAGAGTTTTGAACCGTGAGTGAGCTCTGCCAATCGACATAAGAGGGATAATAGGATGTGTTGTTGTAACCCACCAGACAGAAAAGCATGGTAACGGTAAGTACCGTTCCCGCTCCGGCAAACCAGATTCCTTTGTTGAAAAATTTGTTTATTACCGTTGCTCCGATTCCCCAAAGTCCCGCTGCAACCCCCAGCAAAAAGAGCACCAAAACCACCGGCATCTGAATCAAATTGTTGAAATATTTGTACGGCTCCATGAAAATCGCCTTCGTATCGGGATTTACTGCAAATCCGTCGGAAAGAAATGTCCAGATAAGAAATGCGAGAAAAAATACCACAAAAGGCACCCCATTGTACAACACAGCTTTTCGGGAACGGGCTGTCAATGTTTCGTGATTCAGCCTGTTTACAAAGAACAAGGCAGCCAAGGTTCTTGCCAAAAACATAACGGCAAGCCCCAAACAGCAATTTCTGAAATGAAACAGCGCCTCCAGTCCATGAAGCGGGTTTTGCCATTGGCTTATCGCCAATCCGGATGCACTCAGACCGGCAATATTTCCTTTTCCTACGATAAATTCCGAGCCGGTAAAAAATGTTGCTACGGCAACCCCCAAGACAAAAGTCCCTACGATACCGTTGAAGAGGAGAAATATCCGGTATGTTTTGGTTCCCAATACATTACCTGGTTTCGATTGAAATTCGTACGATACCGCCTGCAGCACAAAACTGAAAAGAATAAGCATCCATACCCAATAAGCATTGAAGCTGGTGGAATAAAACAAGGGAAAAGAGGCAAAAAATGCTCCCCCGAAAGTTACAAGCGTAGTGAAGGTATATTCCCATTTCCGTCCCAAAGCATTTACAATCAGTTTTTTCTCATCTTCGGTTTTGCCGAGTGTGAAAATCATCGATTGTCCTCCCTGAACAAAAAGCAAAAATACCAGCAAGCCGCCCAACAAAGAGATAATGAACCACCAATAGTTTTGTAAAAATGCGTATGTAACCATAACTTTATATTTTTTGTTTAAATGAAATGAATTGATTGGGGTTTGATTATAACTCCGGACCTTTTTTGATTTGCTTTGTCATGATCGTAATTTCGGCTATCAGCAAAGCAGTAAAAATGCAAACAAAAATCACAACAGTAGCAATGATGTTTCCGGCAGATATTCCCGAAACAGCCGCATTTACCGGCAACACATCCTGAATCGTCCAAGGCAAACGCCCCGATTCCGCCACAATCCATCCAAACTGTCCTGCCAAATAAGCAAGTAGGATGCTCCAAACACCCACATATTGAAGCCATCTGGCGTTTTCCATTTTTTTCTTGCGAAGGAAGTACCAAACCACCGCAAAAAAGAGGATAAAATACATCCCAATCATTACCATCAACCGGAAACTGTAAAATACAAGCGAAACATTGGGTATTGTTTCCTCGGGAGTATCCAGATAACCATATCCGAAATAAGGATAATTCTCGCGCAACACAATTTCATGGTTCGCCGCATCGGTATCGCGTCCCTCTTTTTTGGCTATTTGGTAGTTTGCCAACGCCTCGACAGCTTTCTTCCCCCGCGCTTTTTTCTCTTCAAACGACAAAGCGGTAGTACCGTCGGGCATCTCGTATCCGCCCTCGATAATATCTTTGATTCCGGGCACAAACGCCTCCAGATTCCGATATCCCATCAACGAAAGGAGTTTGGGAATTTCGATTTTAACAAGCATCGGATCAATGTGGTCGTCGTACGATTTTTTCGAAGGATTGATTACACCTACGGCGATAAGCCCCGCACCTCTCTTCCCTTCATATAAACCCTCCATCACGGCAAGTTTCATAGGTTGTTTTTGAGCGACCTCGTAGGCTGAGCCATCTCCCGTGGCGGCCAATAATACGAAACTGAAAAATCCGAAAATAGCGCCCGTTTTCACACTTTTCAGGGCAAAATCCACGTGGCGTTTTTTGAGCAGATACCAGCATCCGACACCGACAACTACCGATGCAGCCAATCCCCATCCGGAAATTACAGCATGGAAGAACTTGTTGATTGCTACCGGAGAAGTAACAACTGCCCAAAAATCGACCATCTCGTTGCGAACCGTATCGGGGTTGAATACCATGCCAACCGGATATTGCATCCACGCGTTAGCCACCAAAATCCAGAAAGCCGAAAGCGTAGCTCCCAAAGCGGTAAGCCACGTAGCGGCAAGGTGAGCCTTCTTCCCCACTCTATTCCATCCGAAAAACATGATGGAAACAAACGTAGTTTCCAAGAAAAATGCAACAATTCCTTCAATTGCGAGCGGAGCGCCAAAAATATCCCCCACGAACCAACTGTAATTAGACCAGTTGGTACCGAACTGAAACTCCATGATGATACCGGTAGCCACGCCGATAGCGAAATTGATTCCAAAAATCTTTTGCCAAAATTTAGCCAGCTTCTTCCACTTCTCGTTGCCGGTCCGGACATATTGAGTTTCCATGATTGCCATGATAACGCCCAAACCCAACGTAAGCGGCACAAACAGCCAGTGATAGGCTGCAGTAAGAGCAAACTGAGCTCTTGCCCAATTAATTGCAGAAACACTTAATAATTCCATAAAATGAATAAGTTAGTATTTGTTTTATTATTTTTTGTTTCAGGCTATGCCATACCTATGCTCCCGAGCGGAGGAATAAAACCTTGCTCGTTATTGAGATGGATGGTTCCGTTTTGTTTCTCAAAGCGGTCGATATTTTCTTTGAGAGCTTGTAACAAACGTTTGGCATGTTCCGGTGTAAGAATTATTCTCGATTTTACCTTTGCTTTGGGAACTCCCGGCATAATTCTCACAAAGTCAATAACAAATTCCGAAGTGGAGTGTGATATGATTGCCAAATTCGAATAAATTCCTTCGGCTGTTTCGTCGCTAAGTTCAATTTGAATTTGATTATCGGGATTTAAATTTTCCATAAGGGTTTCAAAATTGCTGTAATGTGAAAAACATAAAAATTTCTTAAACAAAGAAAAACGTTTTACACGAAACGACAAAAGAAAACAGAAACTATTTTAGATAAATGTCTTTTTTTTACAAATTATGTCCTTTTATTGGGCAATATCAATAAAAAATTCCAAACGGTTTCCATACCTTTGCAAACATTTTTCGAGGAATTTATGAAAAGAGTTTGTAAATCAGCTGCACTCAAAAACATAATTAAAAACAATTTTCACAATGCACTTGCCGAAAATAAAAATAGAGAACGTAACGAAAATTTTTGGAAAAAAAGCAGATAAGGCTCTGG
>JBGYGP010000233.1:0-5728 GCA_041820645.1 Proteiniphilum sp.
ACTTTGCACTTCGGTTAACGAAAACGTAGTTCATGGTATTCCCAACAACAAGCCGTTGGAAGATGGCGATATTGTATCGATTGATTGCGGAACAATGAAAAACGGATTTTGTGGAGATTCTGCATACACATTTTGTGTAGGAAATGTAAGCGAAGAAATCAAGCAACTTCTACAAGCAACGAAAGAATCTCTTTACAAAGGCATCGAACAAGCCAAAGAAGGTAAAAGAGTCGGCGATATCGGATTCGTCATTCAGAGCTATTGCGAAAAAATAGGTTATTCGGTGGTAAGAGAATTGGTAGGACACGGCATTGGACGGAACATGCACGAAGCTCCTGAAGTTCCCAACTACGGACGCCCGGGTACAGGGCCGTTGTTGAAAAACGGTATGTGCATCGCTATCGAGCCGATGATCAACAAAGGCGGACACAAAGTAGTTTTTGAAAATGATGGATGGACGGTACGGACAAAAGACCGCAAACCATCGGCTCATTTCGAACACACCGTCGCAATCCGAAACGGAAATGCAGATATTTTATCAACATTTGAATTTATTCAGGAGACAAACTAACCGAATTTTTTAAGATTAAAAATGGCTAAACAAGCAGCAATCGAACAGGATGGAACCATTGTGGAAGCATTGTCTAACGCGATGTTTCGTGTAGAGTTACAAAACGGGCATGAAATCACGGCTCATATCTCGGGGAAGATGCGTATGCACTATATTCGCATTTTGCCGGGAGATAAAGTGCGTGTGGAAATGTCTCCCTACGATCTTTCGAAAGGAAGGATTTCATTCAGATATAAATAAATATAAGACAATAGACAATCGGATAATCAGATAAATAGATGAAATTTCTAAAAGTCTGAAGATCTAAAATCTAAAAAATATGAAAGTAAGAGCATCTTTAAAAAAACGTACGGCTGATTGCAAAATTGTTCGCAGAAAAGGTCGTTTATACATTATCAACAAAAAAAATCCCAAATACAAACAACGTCAGGGATAGTTTATTTCCAACAGGTAATCCGGCTCTGTCGATAATAATTCTATTCGGAATGAAGATATTTTGAGACGGGAAGGAATATCAAGCAGATTAACAATAAAAAACAAATAATAAAAATATATGGCTATAAGAATTGTAGGTGTCGATTTGCCGCAAAATAAGCGAGGCGAGGTAGCGTTGACTTATATCTACGGCATTGGGCGCAGCGCCGCAAACAGCATTTTAGAAAAAGCGGAAGTGGATAAAAACATCAAAGTAAAAGATTGGACAGACGATCAGGCCGCTCGCATTCGTGAAATTATTTCTACCGAATACAAAGTGGAAGGAGATTTGCGTTCCGAAATCCAATTGAACATCAAACGTCTGATGGATATCGGTTGTTATCGCGGCATTCGTCATCGTATCGGTTTGCCTGTGCGCGGACAAAGCACTAAAAATAATGCCCGTACCCGTAAGGGGAAAAAGAAAACGGTTGCTAACAAGAAGAAAGCTACTAAATAACAGGTAAGAGAATATGGCAAAAAGAACAGTTGCAACAAAAAAGAGGAATGTAAAGGTAAGTGCCAATGGGCAAGCTCACATCTCTTCATCATTCAACAACATTATTGTATCGTTGACAAACGAAAACGGCGAAGTTATCAGTTGGTCGTCTGCCGGAAAAATGGGATTCAGAAGTTCTAAAAAGAATACTCCCTACGCGGCGCAAATGGCGGCTCAGGATTGCGCTAAAATCGCTTACGATTTAGGACTACGAAAGGTGAAAGCATACGTGAAAGGTCCTGGCAATGGTCGTGAGTCGGCAATCAGAACCATTCATGGCGCAGGAATCGAAGTGACAGAAATTGTTGATGTTACGCCGCTTCCGCACAATGGTTGTCGTCCTCCGAAAACAAGAAAAGTTTAATCAATAAAATAATTTAAGTTTCATTCGTATTGAAATTTGAGCTGTGATTTGATTACACAAAACTTCTCTGTAATCGCGGCTGCACAGTTTAGGCTTCAGTAGAAAGTTTAATTTTGTAAGAAATGGCAAGATATACTGGTCCAAAAACAAAAATCGCCCGCAAATTCGGCGAACCTATTTTCGGTCCCGATAAAGTTCTTTCGAAGAAGAACTATCCTCCGGGACAGCACGGAAACTCACGCAGAAGAAAAACGTCGGAATACGGAATTCAGTTGCGTGAAAAACAACGTGCAAAATACACCTACGGGGTGTTGGAAAAACAATTCCGTTTGACGTTTGAAAAAGCGGCGCGTAGTCGTGGCATTACCGGCGAGGTATTGCTTCAACTTCTCGAATCGCGTTTAGACAATGTTGTGTATCGTCTCGGATTGGCTCCCACGCGCGCCGCTGCCCGTCAGCTTGTGTCTCATCGTCATATTGTGGTAAACGGAACAATCGTAAACATTCCTTCCTATACCGTAAAACCGGGGTGTGTAATCAGCGTAAGAGAAAGATCAAAATCCTTGGAAGTAATCGGGAACGCTCTCGCCGGATTCAATCACAGCAAATATCCTTGGCTCGAATGGGACAAATCGACCATGAGCGGAAAATATTTGCATATCCCCGAAAGAGCGGATATTCCCGAAAATATTAAAGAACAATTGATCGTAGAATTATATTCTAAATAATAACTCATGGCAATATTAGCATTCCAAAAACCCGATAAAGTAATCATGATTCAGGAGACTGCGTTCTCCGGAAAGTTCGAATTTCGTCCATTGGAGCCGGGCTATGGCATTACCATCGGTAACGCTTTGCGCCGTATATTGCTCTCTTCTCTCGAAGGATATGCGATTACATCGGTAAAGTTCGACGGAGTTGAACATGAATTTGCTTCGATACCGGGTGTTATAGAAGATGTGACTGCTATTATTTTGAATCTGAAGAAAGTAAGATTCAAAAAAATAGTAGAGGAATTTGATACCGAGAAAGTGAGTCTCAACATATCGGGAACGAATGTATTTAAAGCCGGAGATATTGGGAAGTTACTGACCGGTTTCGAAATCCTGAACCCCGAACTCGAAATCTGTCATTTGGAAAAGAAGGCCGAAATTCGTCTGGAACTTACTGTCAACAAAGGGCGCGGTTATGTTCCCGCCGAAGAAAATCGAGCCTTGCTGGCAACGGACGACGTAAATACAATCGCCATAGACTCTATTTACACCCCCATCCGAAATGTTAAATACGAAATAGAGAATTATCGTATCGAACAGAAGACAGACTACGAAAAGTTGATTATCGAAGTAACATCCGACGGCTCCATTCAACCCAAAGATGCTTTGAAAGAAGCCGCTAAAATTCTTATCCAGCATTTTGCCCTGTTCTCCGACGACAACAAAATCATGATTGAGAACACCGGCGCCGAAAGCATTGAAGAATTCGACGAAGAAATCCTTCACATGCGCCAACTGCTCAAACGCAAATTGTCCGACCTGAACCTTTCGGTTCGCGCGCTCAATTGCTTGAAAGCGGCAGAAGTGGAAACACTCGGACAATTGGTCATGCACAACAAAAACGATTTATTGAAGTTCCGCAATTTCGGTAAAAAATCGTTGACGGAGTTGGAGGAACTGCTTGCAAACTTGAAATTGTCTTTTGGGATGGATATTTCGAAATATAAATTAGATAAAGATTAAAAAGTAATGAGACACAATAAAAAAAATAATCATTTAGGCAGAAAAACCGCACACCGCCATGCCATGTTATCCAATATGGCTACATCGCTTATCATGCACAAGCGTATTTTTACCACAGTGCCCAAAGCCAAGGAATTGAGAAAATACGTTGAACCTTTGATTACAAAATCGAAAGAAGACAGTACAAGCTCACGAAGATTGGTATTCAGCCTGTTGCAAAACAAATATGCGGTAACGGAACTTTTCCAAAACGTATCGCAAAAAGTAGGAGACCGTCCCGGAGGATACACCCGTATTATCAAAACCGGATATCGACTCGGAGACAATGCAGCTATGTGCTTCATCGAATTGGTGGACTACAACGAAAATATGCTCGGAGAAGGCAAAGCCAAAAAAGCAAAAACCCGTCGTTCTCGTAAAAAAGCTTCTGCTGCGGCTCCGGTTGCCGCTGAAGCCTCCGCTACCGAAAAAACGAAACCCGCTAAAAAAGAAAAGGCGGTAAAAGAAGAAGAACCTACAACTAAAGCGGAAGAAGTAGTGGAAGTGAAAACGGACGAGGAAACGAAAATCGCTGCGGAATCATCTGACAAAGGCGAAGAACTATAATCTTGGCCGAAGATGTTGACCACAGCGAAGCTGTGATTTTAAAATGTTAAACAATGGAGAACGCGTTGCGAGTGATTCGTAGCGCGTTCTAATTTTTGGGATAAAGCTGATGGTGTCCATCTCCCAATCTCCCAATCGTTGTTTGAGATCGACAATAGGGGGCCTTTGTTCTGTTCCGACACGATTCTTAATGGATACAGACTTGGGCTGCTTCCTCTTTCTATGTTTCCTCTTGTGCCCCGGATATGCAGGTAGAGTTTTCCTCCTGCGGCTTTATCGGCTCGGATGATTTTGTAAATGCTTTCGTGCGAAACGTAAGGCTCTCCCCGGAGCTTGAGCCTTCCTTCAAATCTGCTGTGGAGACCATTGTTGCTCTAAAGGCCGATTTGTCTTTACCGATTGCCCGGGCAATCATTTTCTGCGAACAACCCTGCTTGTACATGGCAGAAATTGTGTACCTTTGTTCCCGGGTTAAATGTCTCATTTTGCAACTTTTTTTAGGACGAAGGCCACAGGATAGAGATTTTATCCCTTCGGAACAAAGGACAGGTAACTTTTTGCTTTTCCTTTGTCCGATAAAATCAATTCTTACCTGTTCCTCTAAAAGTGGCGTTTGATAATTGAATTTACAGCTCCGCAACAAGATATAGCCGATTAGGTATCTTTGCAGATATTCTGTTCATTATTTTTTTGATTATTACTAAATAATTGTTTTTAAATTAATTTAGGGTTAAATTTGCAGGCAAAAAAACGACAAAAATGGGAAACAACCAATTCGACGATATCAGACCCTTGCACGACGGAGAGGTCTCGGAAACCATACAGGCGCTTATCGAGAATGCAGATTTCAGAAAATCCGTAGAAAGCGTTATCAGCCCTTTTACTTGGGAACAACTTACCGCTGCCTTGCTGGCATGCAAGAGTGTTTACGATTTTCAGAGCACGATTATCTACCCCGTTGTAAGGCAATTGATAAACAAGACCACCACGGAGTTTAAATGTCTGGGGATGGAGAAAATAAAAGAGGGGCAAAGCTACGCTTTCATCTCAAACCATCGCGACATTGTTTTGGATGCGGGATTTCTCAACATCATGTTTTTTGAAGCCCGAATGAATACCTCCGAAATCGCCATCGGCGACAATCTGCTGGCTGCCCCCTGGATTACCGATTTGGTACGCCTCAACAAAAGTTTTATCGTAAAACGCGGCGTTTCGGTACGCGAAATGCTCGCCACCTCGAAACACCTCTCGGAATATATCTTCGACACCCTCCACAACCGAAAGCAATCTATCTGGATTGCCCAACGCGAAGGAAGAGCCAAAGACTCCAACGACCGCACACAAACCAGCCTGCTCAAAATGCTGACACTTTACAATGCCGCCAACCCGGTAGAAGCGCTCAAAGCGTTGAATATTATCCCGCTTGCACTCTCATACGAATTCGATCCGTGCGATTTTCTCAAAGCCAAAGAGTTTCA
>JBGYGP010000234.1:0-3057 GCA_041820645.1 Proteiniphilum sp.
GATACCCACAAGAAGCCCCGCGATACCGAATCCGCTGCCACCGGTGGTGATAACATCGGGGTCGTTTTCGGGATAGTCGCCGTCGATATGCATGCGTTCGGGCGCCAGACCCGAAACGGGTTCTGCTCCGTCCCACATGTAATTGATGTGTGTTTGTTGGATAAAATCGAGAAATTCGTCGTCGGAAGCAAAGGATAGAGGACGGTTTTTACCGGTTGCAGCGTTCTCTTTTTTGTGTGCGCCGACGCACGAGACGAAAAAGATTCCTGCAACAAGAATCGTTACCGGGAGTGAAGTCGTTCGGTTTGTTATTTTCATTTTTTCGTTTATAATTTACTGTTCAGTGAGTTGGATATGTAAATCCCAAAGTTGTCAATCCGGCCTTGATTTCGGGAGAGCTCATAAATAGGTTCCACAGCAGTCCGGTGCGGTGGTTCTCGATCATCGCGATTATCGGGCCTTGGTTGATGGCGATGCACTGATTGTCGAACCAGTTTTCGGAGAGGTTGAAAGCATCTTTGAAACCGTGATCCGACCAAAGTTTATCGCCCAATTTGTAATAGAAGAAATGCAATGCCCGCATTGATTCTTCCGGAGTATAGGGCATGGACGAAAGCGCAGCGGTGGGAGCGATAACTCCCCTGTCGTTTGTGGGCGAGTGAGCGCTGTATCCCTGATTTCCGTCACTGGCCGTCAATCCCCAACAGTTTTCGCCGTAACCGCTCTGTTTTTTCGGATTGTCGATGCAATAGTTGTAATTGATAAGGGTATGGTTTCTGTTTTGCTCCCAATAATCGGCATAACGGTCTTTCAACTCTTTGGGGTTGAGACCCAAAAACGAATAATGTGCGAAAAATAACGGGCCGCCCAGATGGGGGCCTAACGGCAGTTTGTAACCGAAAAAAGAGGTATTGTTAGCCATACTCCCGTTGCGTGCCCATCCTTCGTGATATACCGCTGCCGCAATGGGATGAGTAGGCGACGATGCGGCCAGCACGTAAGTAATCAGGCTTTCGTTCCAACCCGAAATTTTCATGTTCATCTGCCACTCGTATTGCGGACTCCAATGCCAGTAGAGCGCGTTTTCACCTCCTTTTCTAAACCATGTCCAGTCGATATCTTCCCACAAACGGGTAATCTCTTCGCGCAACCGCGTCTCTTCGGGAGCCGTACCGGAGAAATACTGTCTGGCGATGAGCAATCCCTGAAAGAGGAGCGAGGTTTCCACCAGATCGGCGCCGTTGTCGTAGGTGCTGAACGGTATTGTTGCACCGGTTTCACCGTGAATCCAATGGGCGAAAGCCCCGTGATAGCGCGTGCATTTCGTAACCAGAAAAGCAACGATGCGCTGAATGCGTTGTAGCGCTTCGCCTTTGGTTATAAATCCACGCTCGGCTGCTACAATCATTGCCATAACGCCGAACACCGTACCACCGGTAGTTACCGTATGTTCGGATGTGGTGCGCTCACGCGCCATTCCGCTCACCGGATGTCCGAAATCCCAAAAGTATGAGAACGTTTGTTTCTGTACCAGTGTAAGCAAATCTTCATCGGGGATGCGCGGAAACTTATCGGCGGGGTTGAGGCCGGTGGAGAGGAGATATTCTTTCGGTGAGGAAATCGTTGCTTTCGATTCGGATTGCAGTCCCTGCAAAATAGAAAGTACATAGCGTGTGAAGGGAGCCAACGGTTCCGCTGATTTCAACGTAACCGTTTTTCCGTTGTGAGTGTATGATAATTGAACCTTTTCGCCTGTTATCTTTTGCAGAATGATGTTGCCCTCCAATGACGGGAAGGCTATGTCTTCCGAAAAAGAGAGAACGACTGTCAAATCAAGTGCGACATCCGAATATTTTTCCAAATTCACATCTTCTCCTATCCGGATTTCTTCCAGTCGAAATTCGGAGAGAACATTCCTATCCTCATCTCCCTTGCAGGTTATGCAGAGAATAAAAATCGTGTTGATAAATAAGTAAAGAATGTGTCTCATTTTTGTTGTTTATCATCTTTCCGGTTATATAAAACCGGCGTTTCGGACTAAGAATGATACAAAGAGAAGGCAAGATAGTTTTCGACTCCATACGCAGCATGCTACAAGATTAATCAGAAAGATACTGTGCCCGACTTTTGCAGAAAGTTTAAAAAATCATCTGAAACCCAATAATGGAATTGGTAAACACAACTTCCATTAATATAAAAAGTCCCACAGATTTCACAAACGTCAGGTTGCTTTATCGAAATCCCTGCATCTGCAATTAAAATCTGTGGGATTCTTTTTAATTATTCCCATCCGGGATTCTGTAACATTGTCGGGGTATCAATCAATTGCGTGTTGGGAATAGGGAATAATTCGTGTTTCCCCGCAACAAATTTCTTCCCGTGCGCGGTCATTACTTCGTTAGCTTGTCCCGTTCGAATAAGGTCGAACCAGCGGTCATGTTCGAAAGCCAGTTCCAATCTACGTTCAGCCCAGATGGCTTTCCGTAGTGCCGTTTGATCGGTTGTTGTAACATTGGCCAGTCCAACTCTGTTGCGAATAGTATTCAGTGCCCTGTGAGCCTCTAAAGTCGAACCCAATTCGTTTGCCGCTTCGGCCTGAATCAGGTATATTTCGCCCAACCGTAAATACCGAATGTTCTTGTCGGTATCCGATGCTCCTTTGTTTGCACTGGAATAGGCTTTCATATTGTACATGGCATTTTCGGTATTTCCCACAACATATCCGTCATACAACACAGAATTGCGGAATATAATGGTTGCATTGCGGCGAACATTATCTCCCTCCGCCTCAAAAGCATTCAAGAGGCTCTCGGAAGGGGTGTTGAATCCCCAACCCCAGCCTGTTGTGCCACGGGCGCCTTGTGTTTGGGAATATTGTTGCACGCCGTGTGCAACCGATTGGCCACGAGCTTGTATTTCGAAGAGGGATTCGGAAGAGTTTTCGCCTTCCAACCGCCAAATAAGGGAATAATCGCTAAGCAGACTATAACCGTATTCCGAGGAGTTGATTACGGCCGTTGCAGCATCATAAGCCTGTTGCCATTTTTGTTGATATAA
>JBGYGP010000235.1:0-2739 GCA_041820645.1 Proteiniphilum sp.
GACGATTTTGTCATCGGCATCTACCACGAAAGCCGTACTGTACTGTTACGAATTGGACAGCGTGCGGTGTATTTCCAATTCTTTGCCGATGGTCATCACACGCTTTGTCCCGATGATTTTCAGTCGAACGATGCGCCCTGACACACCTCGTTCCAGCGGTTCGAGGGCGACGATTTCGCCGTAGTCAATGCCCGAACGTTCGCGGATAAGAGAGGCAAGCTCTTGTTGAGAGTAAACGACTTCCCAACGGTAAAAATCGGCGGCTTCCCGGTCATAATCGTTCAACACCTGTTTCAATACGTGTGTATCCTGTGTGTTGCAAAAGGCGACGTGTGACGTGCGAATCCAGCGGTCGGCCTCCTCTTCAACGGTTAGGTCGGGTAGAGGGGAGGTGCCGATAAGGTCGGCTTTTCCTTGCAAATAGGGATGAACAACCGGTTCCCATACGTTTTCGAACGTTTCCATTACGCCACCACAACATTTCGAAAAGCGGGCGTCGCAAATGGCGCCGCCGTACATGAGCACTTCGCCTCGCGTTTGGGCGATTGCCTCTTTTACTCCTTGGGTAGATTGTTTCGTGATGCCTTGGTAGCGTTGGCAATGGTCGTCGGCGCAGACATCGAAGTTTTTGTGGTCTTCGCGGTCGTACCAACGCACGATTTCGGTAGGCGTTACGACGGAAGTTTGGTAGCCTTTTTCGAGCGATTTATTTTTTTGAATCTGAGCCAATAACCAGCTTCGCGAAATCACAGCGTGTGCTTTCAGCAACTCTTCGGAGTTGGTGGCACTCATTTCGGAGGAGATGACGCTGGCGAGGTAATCTTCGAGCGAAACGATATTGAGTGCCGATATGGCGTTGTCTTCAACGATAAATTTCAACTTACCCCAAAAACGCTGATTTTCTTTGCGCTCCCAATGGAAGTTCACGCCGATGATAACGTCTTTGAGTTCGAAAGAATCAGAGTGAAGGTCATCGGCCTCAAAGGTAATTTCATCGTAAAGAACGCCATCGAAAAGTATTTTTCCGTTGGAAATTCTCACGGAATAATTACCTGTCGAAATTTTTTTCCCTTTCAGTTTATAGACCGATAACAGTTCAAAATCGATTCGGGATTGATGGAGTAAAATACCGACGTGAATTAGAGGTTCATTCATGATAACTGTTCATTTTTCTTTAATTGTTTTCTTGCCTGCAATTCCCATGTGCGAATGCGATCTTTGTAGATGTTGTGGACATTCATTTTTTCTATGTCGAGTGCGGCGTCGCTGTTATCTTCCCAGCGGCGACAGAAGTATAACACGTCGTAAATTCTTCCGATTTGGTAGCGGCGTGATATGTTGAGCCCCAGTGCGTAATCTTCACCGTAGCTGGTGTTGGGTACTTTTGTTTCCCGCAAAACGGGTGTGTAAAAGGCGCGAGGGGCGCCCAGTCCATTGATTCGAAGGGCGTTGTTCCGGCCGTTTTGGGGTGTCCATTCGCGGTGATCGATGACACCGGGCGGGATGGGTTGCATGTTGAAGTCGGTCATTCGGTAGGTACCCACCACCATGGCGCAATTTTGTTCATAGAAAGCGTTGACGATTTTTTGCAGGGTATCTTCTCCGCTATATATGTCGTCGCTGTCGAGCTGCACGGCGAATTTGCCGCATTGGGGGTGGTGTACGCCGTAGTTCCAGCAACCGCCGATGCCGAGGTCGTCGCGTTCGGGGATAAGGTGAATAAGCCTGTCGTCATGTTTGAATTCGTCCATGGCGTTGGAAGTGCCGTCGGTGGAATGATTGTCGATAACGATGAGGTTGAACCGAAAATCGGTCTTTTGCATCAAGACCGAGACGATGGCATCTTTTATCGTTTTCACGCGGTTGCGCACGGGAATGATTACGGATGCTTCGCATACGAAGTGACCTTTGTTGAACTCGATCGGTTCGAATCGAGGTTCCAGATAAGCGCCCACCTCTTTGAGGTGCTGCGTGCAAGCCTGTTCCATTTCCACTTGCACAGCACGGTTTTTCGGGTCTACGTAATCGAAGATTTTTTCTCCTGAAGCGCGGGTATCCTCTTCTATTTCGGTGTAGAGATATTCGTTGATGTGCGTCAGCGGATGGTTTTGAGAAACTTTCAGCCTCAGGTCGTACAGTCCGGCAAACCGGTAGGTTTCGGTTTGCATCCGTCGGGCGGCCTCTCTCAGTGCTCGGGAGTTGTAAAGGAGCAGCGAACCGAAGTTGAAATCGTCGCGCAGGCTGCCCTCCTGATAATCGATAACCGGGTGGTTTTTTCGTTGCCCGTTTACGAAGGCGTAGTAATCGGCGTAAACCATTCCCACTTTTACCTCTTCCGCAATGCGAAGCATGCGTTCTAACGCGAAGTAGCCGAGTTTCAGCACGGTTGCTTTTTGGTAAACGAGAGTGTAATCGGCATCCGATTTTTCGGCTATTTTGCCGACGGTTGCGGTGCTTTGCAGCGTGTCGATGGGGATGTTTTCGCAACCGTCGATTTTCTCCGTTACGTTTTCGGGCGTGAGCAGATAAATCTTTTTCACAGGCTCCGATTGTTTCAGTTCTTCCACTGTTTTTTTTTGCCTGTCCTGGCTCGGAGAACAGGATAAATGCGTTTATTTTTTTCATTTGTTCAATATTTAATGTTGTATGAGATGGTTTGCATTCCCTTATCGAAAAGATGAGTTTCAACCAATTCGAGTTGATATTTTTGGGTTATGTTCTCAAATATTTTGACACCTC
>JBGYGP010000236.1:0-4452 GCA_041820645.1 Proteiniphilum sp.
AAAAGCATTGCCATTTATGCCAAACAGATTACCGAAGAGTTGCTAGAAATGGATTTTCCGAAAGATGAAAAAGAGCGGTTAGTCTGTCCGAAATGCCAAAATCCAAGCGTGAAACTTTTTGAAAAAGTAGCCAAATGCGGCAATGAAAGCTGTAGTTGGTTGTTGTTTCGGAGTGTTTGTGGCAAAGCTTTATCCGAAAACGACGTAAAAATCATTCTCGAAAAAGGCAAATCCCCGCTGATCAAAGGATTGAAAAGTAAGGCGGGAAAAACGTTTGACGCTTATATCTTGCTGAAAGAAGACGGAGGCACGGAGTTCGAGTTTCCTTCCCGGACGAAAATGAAGAAATAAGAAAATCGGTATTATTTTACTCAATAATTTGGTCAGGTAAAAACAGATTTGTACTTTTGCACTATGTAGAACCTGCCAAGCCTCTTAACAATGCTCAAATCGGCAGGTCGTTTTGTTTATGACCTTCCTATTTTTTAGCCAACAAGGAATTTTGATAAATTCCCAAATTGCAACTTTCTCCATTTTTCAAAAAATCCTTACCTTTGCCACAAGTTCATTGTCATAAACCCGGTTTATTACATTGGATTTAGTGGTTGGCATCGGTGGGGACACCGGTGCCTTTCTGCGTTTTATTGGCTCAAAATCGGACAATATTGGGCCGTATCGGCTCAAAAATAAATAGAATATAGTATATTTGCAGTATGAAAAATCAAGTATTCAACCTATTTATTGATGTTAATTGGCAATTAATCAACTTAATAAGCCAGATAGACCGTTTTGACGCTCAATGGACAACCATTGAAAAAAGGGAAGGACAAAGTTTGAAACAACTAAAATCCATTGCTACGGTAAGAAGCGTCGGGGCTTCTACCCGTATTGAGGGGTCGAGACTCTCAGATAAAGAAGTGGAAGTTCTGTTGGAAAATATTGATATAACCAAGATAGAAGACAGAGATTCGCAGGAAGTAGTAGGTTATTTTAACGTGCTGGACTTAATTTCTGATGTATATTCCGACATTGAAATAACAGAGAGTGGGTTGAAAAACCTGCATAACCTATTGATGAAATACAGCACAAAGGACGATTGGCACAAAGGAGATTATAAACAGTTTAGTAATGCGGTACAAGCAACAATGCCCGACGGCTCAAAACAAGTGATTTTTCAAACTACACCCGAAGGATTTCCGACACAAGATGCTATGCGACGTTTGGTTGAATGGTACAATTCGGACAAAGATACTCATCCGTTGGTAAAAAGTGCTTTGTTTGCTTACGAATTTGTCAGCATACACCCTTTTCAAGACGGTAACGGACGATTAAGTCGCTTAATATCCACGCTCTTATTACTTAAAAACGGCTATAATTGGATACAATACGTCAGTTTTGAACACGAAATAGAAAACAGAAAAACCGATTACTATAGGGTGCTAAGAAATTGTCAGGCACAACGTCCGAATGAAGATATTACAGAATGGATTCATTTCTTTTTTAGTTCTTTACTTAACATTCAGCAGCAGTTGATGCGAAAACTAGAAGTAAAAGATAGTGAAGAGTTATCGCCTCGCGAAAAGTTAATTTACACTTTCATAGAAAATAATCCGGGATGTAAAAGAGGCGAAATAGTAAAACGTTTAAATATTGCTGAAACTACTGTAAAAAGAGCTTTGTCCGATTTCTTAGCAAAAAATCTCATTCAAAAGTACGGCGTTGGTCCGGGGACTAATTATGCCGTAAATTAATTTTTTTTACAACCACTAAATCCAAAACAAAAATGACAACAACAAAAAATCAAACAAGCGAAGGCAGGGAGTTGTCCTACTTCACGCTCACGCTGCAATCCTTTCTCAACGAAAGTTTTCCCGAATTGGCGGCAGATAGGACGTTTATTGATGAACGTGCCGAGCTTGCCGCACAGAGTTATGCAGATGCGCTGTTAGCCGGTAGCAATCATCTTGAAGCGACAGAAATTTCCAATTCGGTGCTGTTCGAGGGGTTACATTTCTCCAAATTCGACACCCTTTTCAAGGTTGTCTGCAATGAGTTCGATACCTACATGGCAGATGAAGAATTGCGGTCATTTGCCCTAAAGATGTACCCGTTATGCCGTGAAGTATTCGAAAAATACCCAACGGATGAACCGGAATTCGCCGATTCGCCGGCTTACGATTTGTTGTACACCGAACTTACCGGAACCGTAGCCCTCCATATCGAGGAACATGGCATATGGTAAAAAGGCGCATCTAAACGACAACATCCAGGCAATCGAAACGGCGTTGCGACTTGAAAAAGAAAAGCGCCGCGCCACCTCGTCAGAGCGGGAAATCCTTTCCCGGTACAGCGGTTTCGGCGGATTGAAGTGTATCCTCAATCCCGCCCGGACGCCCGAAGACGTGTCCCGTTGGAAAAAATCCGAACTCAGCTTATTCCCGTTAGTTGCCGGTTTACATCGGACAATTCGAGACTACGCCGTCAATGAAAAAGTGTACAACCGCTATGTGGACAGCTTGAAGCAGTCCGTACTCACAGCGTTTTACACGCCGCCCGTCATTGTGGAAAGTATTGCTCATGCCTTGCGTAACAGCGGAATTACGCCCGCCCGCCTGCTCGAACCATCGGCCGGAACGGGCGCCTTTGTCGCAGCCTTCAACCCCGAAAATTCCGTAGAGACCGTTGCTTTTGAAAAAGATTTACTTACGGGCAAAATCCTTCAAGCGTTGTATCCCGATAGCGATATTCGCATCGAGGGTTTTGAGAACATCAAACAAAAGCAATTGGGCACCTTCGATTTGGTTACAAGCAATATCCCGTTCGGCGACACCTCCGTGTTTGACTTGTCGTATTCGAGAGGAACGTCATCGACCAAGCAACAAGCAGCCCGCAGCATCCACAACTATTTCTTTCTGAAAGGGCTGGATGCCTTGCAGGAGGGAGGTGTGTTGGCATTTATCACTTCACAGGGCGTGATGAACAGTGAACGTAACGCGCCGGTACGCCAATACTTGATGGAAAACAGCCGTTTGATAGCTGCAGTGCGGTTTCCCAACAACCTGTTTTCGGATTATGCCGGCACAGATGTCGGCACTGATTTAATCATTCTTCAAAAACAAACCGGCAAAGGTGTAACCAATGAAACGGAACAGAAATTCATCGAAATTGATGACGGTGAATTACCTGTCAACTCCCTGTTAGCCGATATTTCTCGAAATATCTACACCACAAGGGAAATGGGAACCGATTTGTACGGAAAACCAGCCTGGATTTTACTCCACGAGCAAGGGCTCGAAGGGATTGTCTCCGATTTAAGAATAAAGCTCGGAGAGCAAATCGAACAATCAGACTTGGATATTGCTCGGTTTGAAAAGCAAGGCCAACAATTAAACCAGCGGAAGGTTATCCGAGAGACAGAACCCGAAAAAGATATTGTTGCGTCTGCATTCCCGAAACCGGAAGAACCCATTCTTTCGCTGTACGATTTATTTGGTTTCTCGGCACAGGAACGTTCGCAAATAACCCCTGCGAGCAAGAAACAAAAGCTACGCAATAATGCATCAAAAACAAAGCATTTGGTGCATCCGAGAGCACCCCATCCCTCAAATGGAAGGAGTTCATCACAACCTGAAGTAACAACACAACTTCCTTCGGTCGAAGAGGTTATCAACGATTTTTTTGCTCGACAAGACCCATTCTCCATATCCAATTGTTTTTCGGACGAATGGCGTTTGGAAATACAGCACACTGCCCGCTAGAAACAACATCAAGAAAATCCGATTGCAAAAGCATTTGGTAACCAAACGAGTCTTTTCGAGGATGAAATCAGCAATTCTTTCACACCTCGCCTGTTTACCCAAGCATGGAAAAATCATTATCGCAATGGATGTATCGTTACTGATGCAGGACAAGTTGGTTATTTAAGAAAGCAAGATGACGGCTCCTCGTTATTTCATCCGCTGGATATTGGGGCAAAACAGCAAAGTCGCATTGCAGCCTATCTATCAGTACGGGATGCTTATAAAGCACTCTATCTCTCTGAAGCCGAGAACAAGCAGGAGCAGACTGTTATGCGCGAGTTTCTAAATCGGTCCTACGATGATTTTCTATTGAAGTTTGGCAATCTGAATGCCGCCGAAAACTTGAAAGTTATCAAGATGGACACAGCCGGGAATGATATTCCTTTTTTGGAACGGAATATCGGCGGAACTTGGCAGAAAGCCGATATCTTTTCCCGTCCCGTGTCGTTTTCGACCGAGGAACTGACGCGCGTGGATACCGTGGAGGAAGCGCTTTCCGCTTCACTTAACAAATACGGGAGAGTGGAGTTGGATTACATGGCGGGGTTGTGCGACAGTTCACGCGAAGAACTGAAAACCGGGCTGTACGGACGCATCTTTTATAATCCGCTGGAAAACGAATACCAGATAGCCGACAAATTCATTGCCGGCA
>JBGYGP010000237.1:0-2532 GCA_041820645.1 Proteiniphilum sp.
CTTTGGGGCTTCGGTTCGTTTTTTTTGTCCGTCATACGTGTGGGTCGTTTAAAGTGTGATTAAAGATATTCATTAAAAATTAGACTGCTTTTGTTCTAACGACGCGACAAGACAAAAAACCCACAATGCAAAATGCGTTTTTAACATTTTAAATTGCGGGCTTTAATCGTAAGCGGCTGATGTATAGCCTTATCGGGGATAAACTTCGATGATTTCCGATGATTTTCCTCCGGCTGTCTCTTCGGTATGGTGGTATCTGATGGGTGCCGACAGGCTGATGGCCTCCAGAATCTGCGGGAGGCTTTCGCCTTCGAATGTTGCGCGGTATTTCTGGTTGGCCAGCCGCGTATCTTTCACCCGGATGTTTACGTTGAAGGTTCGGCCTATTCTTTTGAATACATTTTGGAGTGTTTCGTCGCGGAAGATCAGTATGCCCTCTTTCCATGTACCGAAAAGGGCGGAGTCGCTTTCCTTTATTTCGTATTGCCGGGTACGGATGTTGTACGAAAAACATTGGTTGGGTTTCAGCGCTATTTCGTTGTCTCCGGCGATAATGCTTGCCGCGCCGCCGGCAAGCGCAACGGTGTTGATGCTGTCGCCGCGGTATGCTTCCACGTTCAGTTCGGTACCGGTAATCACTACCTGTATGCCGTTGAGCAGGATATGAAAGGGCCGTTTTTTATCGGCCTTCACGTGGAAGTATCCTTCGCCCGAAAGCGTTATTCGCCGGTTTTTCTTCTCGAAAGCGACGGGATAGGCGATCGTGCTATTCGAGTTGAGCCACACTCGGGTGCCGTCGGGTAACTCTATCTTGGTGCGTGTACCAGGCAAGGCCGTCACTTCCTGCATCCCGCTTTGTTTGCGTTGCAACCTGCCGTTATCCGTCAGCAGATAAACCGACAGCAACACGACGGGAATAAGCAATACGGCGGCTGCCTTTTGCCACCAGACGAGCACGGGAGAGAGCGTGTATCCGCCTCTTTTTCGGAGGCGTCGCCACACGTTTTTTTCTGCCGCGCCGACATCGATCTCGTCGGGGTCGAAAACCGGGTGGGTTGTCTGCCGGATAAGGGTGAGCTGCGTAAAACGGGCTTTGTTTTCGTCGTTTTGATTATACCACGCGATGAGTTGCGCCTTCTCTTCCGGAGTGATACTCCCGCCGAAGTAGCGGGCAATTAATGTTTCGATGTCTTTAGTCAATGTTGTGTTGTTTTTATTCATAAGACGTTCAAAAGTCGAAAATCCACATCCTGATTAACTGCAATAAATGTGAAATGAACAGAAGCGGCAAGTAATCTTTCAGCGCTTTGTGCAATGTTTTTATCGATTTGGCCATCCGTTCTTCTATTGTCCGTTCCGAGATGTTCAGCTCTTTGGCGATGTCTTTGTATTTTATGCCCTGCATCCGGCTCATTTCAAACACCTCCCGCTGTTTTTCGGGCAGTTGCGCCAATGCTTCGTCTATGCGCGAGGCCAACTCGGAATAGAAAACGTACTGCTCGGTTGACACGTTGTGGATGCTTTGCCGGAGGGCGGAGTCGGCTTCGTGCTCCCAAACCACCTTGCGATGGCGCAGCTCATCCAGACAACCGTTTTTTACCGATTTCAGCAGAAAAGACCGAAACGAGGTGTGTATGCCAACTCCTGCCCGCTTTTCCCAAATAGCAACAAAAACGGACTGAACGATGTCTTCGCAGACTTCTCTTTCGGGCAGAAAAAGCCCCGCAAATAGCACCAAATCTTTGTAATAGCGCCGAAACAGCAGCGTAAAGGCACGTTCGCTACCCTGTTGCAGTTGTGTTATGAGCGTTGGCTCGTCGTACATTTTTCTTTTGGCATTTGAATTTCACGCGGCAAAAATAAGCTATTCCGTTTGTTTCCACAAGAAAAAGAGGGCTAAGTTTTGGGGCGATACGGCAATGTGGTGGTGTGTTGATTTTTATCTCTGCCCGATAAGTACATGACAAAAAATGATATATATTGATGTTGCCTTGAAAATAAGCATTTAATAATGCATTTTCTATGTAATCTAAACCGTATTTAAAGAAACTTTTTGCTTTTCTACCGTTGTTAAGTATTCTGATAGGCTTAATATTCTCATGTAAAAATATACCCACCAGATATGCCCATGTAAATGTAATGATTACCAATGCAAACAGTTTTTCTATACGGTCTAATTCCGTCAAATGCGTATTTTCAATATTAAATCCGTTTGTTTTCAGAGCCTTAAAAGTAGTTTCAATCTGCCAGCGTTTTTTGTATATTTTCTTAGTGCACGACAAAAATTATATCACTGCTGTCCGGTAAAAATCTCGATATCCACCGTATAGTGCCATGCCTTAAACCTTTTTGGGGTGTTTCCGTGACTTCCGAAAGGGGCAAAAACGAGTTGGAGCTATTTTCGCAACCTGCGGTACCCCGCCTCCCCTCTAATGCCTTTGCTTTTTGCTCCGCAAAAAACAGGGAAAGGGCGTATAATTACGAACCACTTTTAAACAATTCAACGATTCAACCTGTATTTTTATCGGCAAC
>JBGYGP010000238.1:0-5062 GCA_041820645.1 Proteiniphilum sp.
CTCGAACCCTCTGCAAACGCTGCAGTTGGTTTGGCAAACAGAAGTTTGAAAGACGAGGACTACGATACCGCTGTAAAGTATTATCAAGAAGCTGCTAAAATAGAAACGGACAAATCGAAAGCTTCCGACTACATGATGCAACTTGCCGGTATTTTCTCTAAACAACGCAATTACTCGAAAGCAAGACAAGCGGCTTACGATGCGCTTGAATACAATCCCAATAACGGAAACGCTTATATCCTGATCGGACAATTGTACGCAGCGTCTGCGGGAAGCATCTTCTCCGAACCCGAAAAAGCAGGATTGGTATTTTGTGCGGCTGTTGACAAAATGCAGAAGGCAAAATCTGTCGATCCCGGCGTTGCCGCTGAAGCCAATAGTCTTATGAACAAGTATGCCGGATATTATATGTCCACCGAAACAGCGTTTATGATGGGTTACAAATCCGGAGACTCGGTATTTATTCCCGGTTGGATTGGCGAATCAACAACCGTAAGGTTGAAATAAGATTGTTGAATCACGTTGTTCTCCGAACGATTCAATAATAAATTAAAAAGCTGCATAACAACCACTTTTCAAGTGGTTGTTATGTCGCTTTTTGTAGTTTCATGCCGGCAGAAAGAACATCCTGCAGTGGTAATGAAATACGACCCTGATATTGTCCCTACAATGATTACCGATTCGGTATTGACCTTGATATCCGATTCCGGTGTAACCCGCTATAAGCTGGAAGCTGCCGTTTGGAAAACTTTTGATAAAGCCAAAGAACCCTATTGGTATTTTCCCGAAAAATTTCATCTGGAAAGATTTGACGACAATTACAATATCGAGGCTACGATAGATGGCGATACCGCTTGGAATTATACAGCCAAAAGACTTTGGAAACTCAAAGGGAATGTTTTCGTTAGAAACATACAGGGCGACGAGTTTAAAACCGATCTGCTCTATTGGGATCAAAATCAGGCAAAACTCTATTCCGAGGAATACATCGAAATCAAACAGGGCGATTTGCTCCTCAAAGGTTACGGCTTTGAATCAAATCAGGAAATGACTGTTTATAAAATATTCAGACCTTTCGACAGTGCCATCCCATTTAACGATAGCCCTGTCGCACCATCCGATTCTTTGGAAGAGGCTCTACCGGAAACATAATCAATACTCAACAGGTAAAACAGATGTCGATATCGGGTCAGCTTATATTTTGGATTGTCTTGCCGGTGTTGTCCGCTCTCTTTTCCGGCATGGAAATGGCTTTTTTAACATCGGATAAGTTGCAGGTAGCCCTTTCGAAAAAAGATAAAGGCCCGATGCGCTTTATGCTCAACTTCGTTTTTAGCCATCCCCGCCAATTTTTATCGACGCTCTCTTTCGCGAACCTTGTTGTTCTGGCGCTGTACGTGTTGCTCTCATGGCAGATATTTACGCCGCCGCTTATGGTGGCTACCCAAGGCAATTCTTTGTTGAGCAGTACCATCATCGTTATAGGGGCAACCGTTGTTATTCTGCTGACCGGAGAATTTTTGCCCCGTCTTCTTACGGCGAACAATCCCGATCTTTGGGCAAAAATTTTTATTGTACCCTCTTTCGGATTTTATATACTGTTGTACCCTTTTACCCGGTTTT
This sequence comes from Proteiniphilum sp., assembly GCA_041820645.1. Classification (GTDB taxonomy): domain Bacteria; phylum Bacteroidota; class Bacteroidia; order Bacteroidales; family Dysgonomonadaceae; genus JBGYGP01. The sequence continues at coordinate 1,624 of JBGYGP010000238.1, forward strand.
TTGTAAACCTTTCCAAAGCGATACTTTCGATTTTGGGCGTAAAATCCGCCAATACCGACGGCCATGTCATCGGACGTGTGGAACTCAACTCATACGTGAAAAAAGGCATCGAAGAGATGGCAGAAAACTCCGACGTGGAATCGGAAGTAAAAATCTTTAAGAATGCACTCGATTTTTCCCAAATGCGGCTGCGCGACTGCATGGTACCCCGTGCCGAAATTGTTGCAATCAACAAAGACGCCGATATCGAAAAACTCAAAGAGCTTTTCATCGAGACGGGAATCTCCAGGATTTTGGTTTACAACGAAGATATGGACGATATTGTCGGGTACATCCACATGTGGGAGATGTTTAACAATCCCTCGGAGTGGAACAGGCACATCGCATCGGTGTTGTTTGTTCCCGAAAGCATGCAAGCGGACAAAATGCTCAACGACCTGATGCAACAACACAAAAGCATCGCCGTGGTTGTGGACGAGTTTGGCGGGACTTCGGGCATTGTCACCATCGAGGACCTGGTGGAAGAGATTTTTGGGGAGATAGAAGATGAATACGACAGTCAAGACCGTTTTGTGAAACAAGAAAACGAAAACGAGTTTGTCTTGTCGGGGAGGGTAGAAATCGATATGCTCAATGAAGAATATGCGCTCGATTTGCCCGAATCGGAGGATTACTCTACCGTTGCCGGCTTTTTGCTTCATTATGCGCAACGTTTCCCGAAAACCTACGAAACAATTGTTATCGGGAAATATACGTTTAAAATCTTAAAAGTAACGGTTCGCAAGATTGAAGTGGTGCGATTGACCATAAATCAGAAGATGACGAACTGAAAAAACGAGTTGTACGATACTATAAGACACATTTTTTTTGAAAAAACGATATGAAACTGTTTTATTTTTGCTAACTTCGTGCCTTGTTTTGAACTCATTAAAATAATATAATACTAAACAATAAAAATGGCTGTTTTACAGAAAATTAGAAACAAAGGGCCGCTTTTGGTCGCGATTATTGGAGTAGCATTGCTTGCCTTTGTTTTGGGCGACTTGCTTACATCGGGTAACACATTTTTTATGAAAGCAAAGGATAAGGCTTTCTCCATCGATGGAGAAGTTGTATCCACACAGGTTTTTGCCGACCAGATTAGCGAGTGGGAAAACTTTCAGAAAACGATTAGCGGACAGAACACACTGGACGAAAACACCTCCATGCAGATACGGGAGGCCGTTTACGACCAAATGGTGCGCAAGATGATTCTCGACAAACAGGTGGCAAAACTCGGTTTGACGGTATCGAAAGAAGAAATCAACGATTTAGTACACGGACAGACAATTTCTCCGATTTTAACCCAACTTCCCTTCTTCCTGAATCCGCAAACGGGCGTATTTGACAAAGAGGCTTTGGTGAAATTCCTGAATACTGTAAATTCTCCCAATACCGCCGCTTCAGCTGAAGAACAAGCTGTTGTGAATCAATACAAATCGATGTGGTTGTTTATCGAAAACATGATAAAATACCAACGTCTCGAGGAGAAATATACCTCCTTGTTGGCCAATGCGGTGCTGGTAAACGATGTTGAAGCAAAGAACAATTTCGATCTGTCTCAACAAAATGCCGACCTCCTTTATGTTACAAAAAGCTACTTTTCTGTCCCCGATTCAACCGCTTCGGTTTCGGAAAAAGAGATCAAAGCTTTTTACGATAATCACAAAAACATGTTTCGCTTAAATGTTCCGGTGGCAAAAGTTTCGTTTTTCACGAAAGAAATTGTTCCGAGTGACGCCGATTTTTCCGAAATAGAAACACAAGCCAACGAAGCGTTTGGAAAATTGCAAGAGGGCGGGAATATCGCTCCTATTGTGGCGGAGTATTCGGATGTGCCTTTCCGCGATATTTATGTTGCCGCCAATCTTTTGAACGACGGGCAGAAATCGTTTGTCGAAACAGCCCTCGTTGGCGATATCAAAGGTCCCCTTCGCGAAGGAAACGCTTACAATATTTATAAGTTGGTGGACAAGGCCGTTGCCCCCGACTCGGTACATCTGAGAATGATGGCAATCCCCGATGCCGCTATCGGACAAGATAGCGTAGTAACCCATTTTGTAGATAGTGTTTTCAACGAAATAACTTCGGGAAAATCGTTTGCCGAAGTAGCCAACAGCCTCAATCCGCAATCAAACGGAGGTAATGTGGGCTGGGTTCGCGAAATCGATTTGGCAAGCGTGGACGCAAATCTGGTGAAAACCGCCTTTTCGGCTCCAATCGGACAGCCGATAAAACTGAAAGTCCCCGGACAGCAGGTAATTCTTGAGGTGCTGGAGAAAACGGCTCCGGTGCAAAAATACAAACTGGCGACAATCAACATGCCGGTCATTATTAGTGAGAAAACATCCAACAACGTAGACAACGAACTGAATCAGTTGGTTTCGAACCCCGAAATCGGCAAAAAATTCAATGAACTTGCTTCGCAAGCCGGTTATTTGGTAACTCCTGATATGCGTGTTTCCGCAACCGATTTCGGATTGATGCAGATACCCGCGTCACGCCAAATCGTAACATGGGCTGTCAACGAAAAAGAAATGGGCTCGGTACGGAAATTCGACCTGACCAATCTCCGTGTCGTTGCCCGTGTGGATGCCCTTTATCCTGCCGGAACAGCTCCGCTATCGGAAGTTTCGTCCGTTATCCGCGCACGCTTGGTAAACGACAAGAAAGCCGAACAGATTATCGCCGGCCTTGCAGGTAAAAATCTGACCTCTTTGGATGCTTACGCTACGGAAATGAATTCGAGAGTCGATACCGTAAAGTTTGTAAACTTCAATACTCAAAACATTACAGGTTTAGGGTTTGAACCAGCAGTGAACGCCGAATCCGCTTTTGCCCCCTTAAACCGGGTTTCGGCTCCCCTGAAAGGAAATATGGGCGTTTTTGTAACCTGCGTGATTGACAGAACGCAAGGAAACGAAACCTACGATGCCGCCGCTCAGAAAAGGATGATGCAGGGCGGCAATATGTACCGTATCCAGATGCAAGCCTTCGAAACGTTGAAAGTAAAAATGAAAGTAGAAGACAATCGGTACGTATTTTTCTAATGCCAAAAGCGGACTCCCGCAGTTGCAATAGGCCGGGCTTCGGGCTTTGAGGAAAACCACACAACGATGTTGTTTCTGTTCCCGTATCGAATCCGCAAGGCGAATTGAAAATCGCCTTGCGGGTTTGTATTTTTATGATTTTTATTCTCTCCTTTTTTCATTTTTTTCGTCTTTGCCGCAAAGAAGATAATGTGCCTGATCGGGCAAAAAAATGATATTCTCCTAAAAAGTGCGTAAAGTAAGTTTCCGTCGGATTTGATTTTTTAACCCAAATTACTCATTGAACTATTTTCTTGAAAAAACAAATTAAAAAAAGCTTTTAACTCATTATAAAATAGATATTTATTCGA
>JBGYGP010000239.1:0-2770 GCA_041820645.1 Proteiniphilum sp.
AGGGGTTCGCGAAGAAACTCGTAAATTTTCACACCCTCTAGCTGTCCAAGTTTTACGGCCGGTTTGCAAATTTTCCACTCGTTGTAGTTTACCGCCGTAAAATCGGCAAACTTTTGCAAACGAATGGGATAGAGATGGCAGGAAATGGGTTTCGGAAGAGAACTCCTTCCTTCACGGTACGCTTTATCAATTATACATTTGCATATACCGTTTTCATCAAAATAGGTAAACACACACTCCTTGCCATCAATGATTGAGGTTACCAATTCCCCATCGTAATCGGTATAAGCAATACCCTGTTTATCAATCAGACTCTTTGCTTTTGGAGAAAGTTCGTCCCAGATTTGGGGTAAGATTGCCTCAATTTGCTCAAATTCTTCCTGTTCCAGTGGAGCGCCCGAATCGCCCTCCACGCAACAAGCGCCCTTGCATTTGCATAGGTCGCAAACAAAAGCCTCCTCAAATATTTCGTCTGATAAGATAGTATCTCTAATTTGTATCATAATTCATGAATCGTATTTTTGTATTTTTTAAATGCCGAAAAAGTACACCATAAACTCAACGCGAAAATTGCCCATGAAATCCAAGTAACCTCCATATTCTCCATCTGTTGCAAAAAGCCCTGTTCATCCGAAAAGAAACGGACAATCACCACAAAAGCATTGTTCAGAAAATGAAACAAAATCGGTATCCAAAGATTTCGGGAATAGAGGAATAAATAACCCAGAACCACGCCCAGAAATAGTCGCGGGAAAAAACCGTAAAACTGCAAATGAATGGCGCTGAAAATAAACGCCGACACCCATACACCCAGATGCTTGTTTCCCAACCATCCTATTATAATCCGCTGCAAAGCCCCCCTGAAAAAAACTTCCTCCACGAAAGCCGCGGCTGCACCAATAAGCAGCAGATTTAAAATCAAATCGATAAAAGACTTTCCCGACAAAAGAAGATGGGTCGTGCGCAGAGCGGTATCTTCCATTTCCTTCACCCTGATTTCCAAAAATTTCATTGAATCGGGAAAAGTGATTTGAGAGTTCCATTGTGCCAATACGGATGTCGCAAAATAAGAGGTTACGAAAATCAAAACCGTATAAAAGATATCTCGTGGGAAACGGAGGTTTCGCTTCAATTCCATTGTCTGCAGAGGGTTATCGCTTATTTTTGCGCAAGCATAATAAGCCGGTAGGAAAAACATCAAAACATCTTGCAGCAAAATGCTTAACCGATAATACCAAACTCCGTTTTCGAAAGTGGAAAACATTAACGTAAAACCGCCCATTAGGAGGCTTACGGCAAGTGAACCCACAAACGAAAACAAAATAAGATAAAGCAATATGGCGGTGTCCTGAACTTTATTGTTTTGCATTTGGCCGTTTTTAAGAACACAAAGATATACAAAATCAAAACAATAAAAACCCTTTAATTTTACATTGTTTAAATAATTATCAATCAAATATTTTTTGAAATTTGCGATATAAAACGTATTTTTGCATCCGATTTTCCGGAATCGGGTTTAATGTTCAAACCGATTGAAAACCAAATTAGTAAATAAAAATAAGTCAATTTTAATAGTTAAAATGAAGGTAACTCTCAACAAAACAGACAATGTAAACGGCAATATCAACATCGCTATCGAAAAAGCCGATTATCAAGAAAATGTAAATAAGTCTATCAAACAATACCGTAACAAAGCCAACATCCCCGGATTTCGTCAAGGCAAAGTCTCCATAGGAATTATTCAGAAGATGTACGGAAAATCGCTCCTTGTGGAAGAAATCAACAAGCTGGTCAGCACCGAGTTGTATAAATGTATAAAAGACAACGAACTGAATATCTTGGGCGAACCGCTCCCCAACGAATCGAAGCAAAAAGAGATTGATTTCGATAAGGATGAAAACTTCGAATTTGATTTTGAAATTGCCTTGGCTCCCGAATTCGACCTTTCGCTCAACAAAAGAGACAAACTGTCTTATTATGAAGTAAAACTCGAAGACGACCTGCTCGAAAAACAAATTGAAGCATACAAACAAAACTACGGTTCATATCGGAAAATCAAAGAAAAAGCCGTTGATACAGACCTCATCAAGGGAACGATTACTGAACTCGAAAAGGGTAACCCCAAGACAGAGGGAATCGTTATCGAAAACGGCATTATTATGCCCTCTTACATCAAAGAAGAAGTAACCAAAAATAAATTTGTAGGCTCCAACGTGGGCGACAAAGTGGTTTTCAACCCCAAAACCGCTTACGACAACAACGAAGCCGAAGTTGCATCGCTTTTACAAACTACCAAAGAAAACGTAAAAGATATCAACTCCGATTTCTCCTTTGAAATACAAGAAATCACCCGATACCAAGAGGCTGAAATGAATCAGGAACTCTATGACAAAGTATTGGGAAAAGACGTAGCTACCGACGAAGCATCTTTCAAAGAGAAAATCGGCGAGCTGCTTAGTAACCAGTTTAAACCAAATGCCGACAGCCTTTTTATGGAGTCGGCTCGCGAATTGATTCTTAAAAAAATGAAAGATGTGACTCTCCCCGAACCATTCCTGAAACGTTGGCTTTTGATTTCCAACGAAAAAAATACGGAAGAGAGCATTGAGAAAGATTTTCCGAAAATTACGGAAGACCTCAAATTTCATCTGGCAAAAGAAAAAATAGCGAAAGAACAAAACTTGAAAATCGAAAACAGCGATCTCGAAAGCCTTGCCACCAATGTCGCGCGCACGAGATTCGCACAATATGGCATGAGCAATATTCCCGA
>JBGYGP010000240.1:0-2675 GCA_041820645.1 Proteiniphilum sp.
CCATCGAGGTATCAACACCGTTTCTCGCAACCCGTGTCGTCTCTGCGTCAAATCCCCTGTTCAGGCATTGTTCGCGGGTATAGGCGCTCACGCAGATGCTGGCGTTGTAGTTTCTCATTTTGGGGATGAGGCTGTTTTGGAAAAATCCCAACGGGAAAGTTATATCCAATCCGTGGTAGGTTGCCACGATGGGGATATCGGTGTATTTTTGCAGCCAAAGGCAGGCGGCGGCCATTGCCCCGTCGTTGAGGTGGATGAGTCTGATGTTGGGATTTTCTTTCAGGCAGGTTTCTATTTTCGATTTCAATAACGAAAACCACAAAACCTTGTTTTCTCCGTTCTGATAAGCGATGACATGCATCTTGTAATATTTCGATAATGAGAAACTACAACGCCGGCATCTGCGTGAGCGCCTATACCCGCGAACAATGCCTGAACAGGGGATTTGACGCAGAGACGACACGGGTTGCGAGAAACGGTGTTGATACCTCGATGGGCGACATTGCGTTCGACCCAGCCATAAAAGCGCGTTTAAAAGAAAGATACGGTATCGATATCGAAGGTAAAAACGTGATTATCACCACCGGAAGAGCGGTAAAAAGAAAAGGGTTTTCGTGGTTCCTTAGGAATGTAATGCCGCGACTCGACGAGAATATTGTTTTCCTGATGATTGGGCCGTTGGGAGAACCGACCTTTTCGCAAAAAGCTGTCAATACGTTGCCCGAAAACATATCGAGCAAGATACAATTGATGCTGGGAACGCCTTCCGACGCCGCCGACGTGGCGGAATTGGCAGCGACCAACACAAACGTGCATCATCTGGGAAGCGTTCCCTATAAAGATTTGGTACAACTGCTCTCGATAGCCGACCTTTTTGTGATGCCCAATATTCATGTGGACGGCGACATCGAAGGGTTCGGGCTGGTAGCCCTGGAGGCCAGCATACGCAAAACTTTCGTTTTGGCTTCGGGCATCGAGGGGATTACCGACGCCGTAATAGACGGCGAAAACGGCATTCACATGCCGAGCGGCAATGCGGATGCATGGATCAACAAGATTCATGAACTGCTCCAAGACAAAACCCGGCTCAAAGCCTTATCCGAAAAAGCGTGCGAATATACCCGGAAGCACTACTCGTGGGGAGTAATGGTAGAAAGGTATCGGGAAATCTTCGAAGAGATAATGGAAAAGCAACCCTCAAATAGGTAAACGTACTACATTCTGTCGGGCACTTCGATACCGAACAAAGACATCGCTTTTTTGAGGGTTTCCGCTACGTTTTTGGAGAGCGTAAGACGGAAATTGCGAAGAGCAATGTTTTCTTCTTTCAGAATCGTGAAATCGTGATAAAATTGATTGAACTCTTTTGCCAAATCATACGCATAATTGCCGATAAGGGATACGTTGTATTCGGTTCCGGCTTGTTTCACGACGGAATCGAATCCGGCAAGCATCTGCACCAGACCTTCTTCTTTTTCCGAGAGTTCGGTCGCCATATCCGGAGTTTCGGGCAACACAATGTTTTGCTCGGCTGCTTTGCGCAGAATAGAGCGGATGCGAGCATGCGTATATTGGATAAACGGGCCTGTATTGCCGTTGAAATCGATGGATTCTTTGGGATTGAAGGTCATGTTTTTCTTCGGATCCACTTTCAGGATGAAGTATTTGAGCGCACCAAGTCCTACCATGCGGGCAATGTTATCGGCCTCATCCGGCGAAACGCCGTCTAATTTTCCGAGCTCTTCCGATGTTTCGCGGGCGGTATTTATCATTTCGTCCACCAGATCGTCGGCATCTACCACGGTGCCTTCGCGCGATTTCATTTTACCTTCGGGCAGCTCCACCATGCCGTAGGAGAAGTGCACCAATCCTTTGCCGAAATCGAATCCCAACTTGTCCAACAAGATGGAAAGCACTTGAAAATGATAGTTTTGTTCGTTGCCCACCACGTAAATCATTTTGTCGATGGGGTAATCGTCGAAACGCAGTTTGGCCGTGCCGATGTCTTGTGTCATATATACCGACGTACCGTCGGAACGAAGCAATATTTTTTCGTCCAGGCCTTCTTTCGTCAAGTCCGCCCAAACCGAGCCGTCTTCGCGGCGATAGAAAATACCCTCTTTCACTCCGCGCAAAACCTCCTCTTTTCCGGCAAGGTAGGTTTCGGATTCGTAATAAATTTTATCGAAAGAGACGCCGAGTTTTTCATACGTTTTATCGAAACCGGCATATACCCAACCGTTCATGGTTTTCCACAGGTTTATCGTTTCGGCATCGTCGGCCTCCCATTTGCGCAGCATTTCACGCGCTTCGCGCATCAGTGCCGATTGTTCTTCGGCTTCCTCTTTCGATAGCCCCTTTGCTTGCAGAGCAGCCGATTCGGCTTTGTATTTTTTATCGAAAAGCACGTAGTAATCGCCGATCAGGTGATCGCCTTTTTTGCCGGATGATTGGGGTGTTTCGCCGTTGCCCCATTTTTTCCACGCCAGCATCGATTTGCAGATGTGTATGCCGCGGTCGTTTACGATATTGGTTTTCACTACGCGTTTGCCGTTAGCCTTGAGTACTTCGCAAAGCGAGTGTCCCAACAGATTGTTTCGCACGTGCCCCAGATGAAGCGGTTTGTTGGTGTTGGGCGACGAATATTCTACCATGTAAAGCGGGGCGTTATCGGC
>JBGYGP010000241.1:0-2915 GCA_041820645.1 Proteiniphilum sp.
GATTGAAACGCTTGTGGAACTAGGCGCCGATGTTCGCTGGGCGAGTTGCAACATTTTCTCCACGCAAGACCATGCCGCCGCCGCTATTGCCGCCGCAGGAATTCCTGTTTTCGCATGGAAAGGCGAAACGCTCGAAGAGTATTGGCGGTGCACGGAAATGGCGTTGCGCTTTCCCGACGGGAAAGGGCCGAATCTGATTGTGGACGACGGCGGTGATGCCTCGCTGCTTGTACATTGGGGTTATCGCGCCGAAACGGATGCGAAAACCATTGACAGAAAAGGGGCTAACCACGAAGAACAGGTGATACTGGACACCCTAAACCGCATTCTGAAAGAAGACAATCGGCGCTGGCATCGTACCGTAGCCGAACTGAAAGGTATTTCGGAAGAAACCACGACTGGTGTTCATCGGCTCTACCAAATGTTGGAAAAAGGTGAGCTGCTGGTTCCCGCTATCAACGTAAACGACTCGGTAACGAAGTCGAAATTCGACAACCTCTATGGCTGCCGCGAATCGCTTGCCGACGGTATCAAACGCGCTACCGATGTGATGATTGCCGGAAAAGTGGTTGTGGTGCTCGGTTACGGCGACGTAGGAAAAGGGTGCGCCAAATCGATGCGCTCCTACGGTGCGCGTGTTATCGTTACCGAGATCGACCCCATTTGCGCGCTGCAGGCGGCTATGGAAGGCTTCGAGGTAACCACCATGGAGGAAGCCGTAAAAGAGGGTAACATCTTTGTTACCACCACCGGAAACCGAGATGTGATTACCATCGAACACTTGCAACAGATGAGAGATCAATCCATTGTCTGCAATATCGGTCATTTCGACAACGAAATCCAGGTAGAGAAATTAATCCATTTCCCCGATATTATCCATACAAACATCAAACCGCAAGTCGATAAATATACATTCCCGAAGGGAAATTCAATCTTTCTGCTTGCCGAAGGCCGTTTGGTGAATCTGGGATGCGCTACGGGGCATCCGTCGTTTGTGATGAGCAACTCGTTTACCAACCAAACGCTCGCGCAGATAGAATTGTGGAAAAACAATTACGAAGTGGGGGTTTACCGGTTGCCCAAACATCTCGACGAAGAGGTGGCGCGCCTGCATCTCGAACGCATCGGAGTAAAACTGACGAAACTTTCCGAAGAGCAAGCCGAATACATCGGAGTAAAAATGGAGGGACCATATAAACCCGAACATTATAGGTATTAACCGATTAGGTAGAGTGCATCGAACAAAGAGAAAAAAAGTTTCAAATTTGTTGTATCAACATTTGTGTCTTTAAAATAAAAGTCTTACTTTTGCACTCGCTTTTGAAAGAAAGCATTTAGGCTGATTCGCTAGCTCAGCAGGTAGAGCACATCCCTTTTAAGGATGGGGTCCTGGGTTCGAGCCCCAGGCGGATCACTTCGGTTGATTTTAGAGTGGTAAAGTTAGTTTTATAAAATCAAACAATCACTTAAAAAGGGCTGTCTCAAAAGTGAGCACAGTTCTTTTTTTTATCACTGCTGTCCGATAAAAATAACAGGTGTCGCAGCGATGTGGCTCAAACCGAACAAACGATACACCGCGCTACCATAATACCGAAATTACGATTTTCTTTTCATCAGCCGCATCGCGGCGGCACCTCGCAACCGGCAAGCCCGAATAATGAAAAGATAATACAAGAGTTTAATGCATAGCAATATATAGTGGATATTGAAACTTTTACTGGACAGCAATGAAAAAGAACGATTTATTGGTCTTTTTTTTGTTGTTTCCATCTTATCGGTCAACAATTCTACAAAATTTGAATACTTGACCGGTAAAAAACCGACCTGTGCCTCTTGATGCAAATAAAAAGAGCCGTCTCGTTTTGAGATGGCCCCTTAAATTACCCCGTCGATGGGTTAAATTACGCCGTCAATGGGTTAAATTACGCCATCGATGGGTTAAATTACGCCATCGATGGGTTAAATTACGCCATCGATGGGTTAAATTATGCCATCGATGGATTAAAATACCCCATCGATGGGGTATTTTATGACAATTTGTCAGTCTCGCAACCCTTCCGTACCTTGCTTTTCTTACGGAGAACGGAGAGAGGGTTCTGAAAACAGGTCGGCGACTTGTTATTTCCCGAATTTCAACTCCCGCACGATATGCGGAGCATGCATCAACTCCTCGATGGTGTACAAAACATAGCGGATATCTACGCTGATGCAGCGTTGCATTTCGGGTTCAAACAGAATATCGCCGCTGAGCGACTCCCAATTCCCGTCGAAAGCCAACCCGATAAGTTCTGCTTTGCCGTTGAAAACGGGACTGCCGGAGTTTCCGCCCGTAATATCGTTGTCCGAGAGAAAATTTACGTGCAGCAACCCGTCTTTGGCGGCATATCTCCCGAAATTGCCCCTGCGGAGCGCCTCCACGATGTAGGGTTGCAGGTCGAATTCGGGGTCGTTTGCCTTGTATTTTTCCAGAATACCTTTCGAGGTGCTGAAATAATCGTACCAAACCGCATCGCGCGGTCTGTATCCTTTTACCGAGCCGTAGCTCAACCGCTGCGTGAAGGTGGCATCGGGATAGAAATTCCTCTCCGAATCGGTTTCCATCAGCGCCGCCATCAGTTGGCGTTCGCCGCGTGCAATCTCTTCGTACGCCGCCATCATCTGCTCCGATAGTTCGTATCCCATGTCTTTGGCCGACAGTGCCAATTCCATTGCCGGATCTTCGGTAAGGGTTTCCGTATCGGCGGTTTTGAGCAACTCCATCAAGTCGGGCAGGTTGGTGAATCGGGAAGAGGCAAGCAACCAATCGGCATATTTTTCGTAATCGCCTCCGAATAGGGAATCGATTTTTAGGTAGATATCCGGCAAATACCGGGCAGGCACACGCTCTTTGTACAGTTTCATCAAAACGGGAATCA
>JBGYGP010000242.1:0-9105 GCA_041820645.1 Proteiniphilum sp.
GAAGAAATACTGCTATTATCTTTGCATTATCAATTTCATCATTAAAAAAATCAACAGAAATGGAAAAGAAAAGAAACAACATCAACCGCCGCGACTTTATCAAAGGATCGGCTATGGCTGTTGCCGGAATAGCATTGGGAGGTTCGGCTGTTACAAAGGTATTTGCCTCTCCCGCAGGGGAAGATACACGGGAGGTAAAGTAATAAACTTTCCCCTCCCAACCTCACCATTGCGAGGGGATTTTTTCTTTTGGGCGTGCCCTCGCTCATTCACTCACCCTTCCGCCTACGCTAAGCTACGGCGTTGGTTTCGTTCATTCGCTCGGTCGGGCTATCCACCCGCTTGTCGCCGCTGCTCATAGCCTTAAACCGTTAGTTATGCTCAAAAAACTAGTCATTTGATTAAATTGTTTGTTTTAATCAAAAACATTTTGTACCTTTGCAGCGTGAATATGTTTTTCGAATCATAACGATATGGCAAAGCTAAAAACCAAAGAGGTTAAAGACACTTCGACGGAAGAAAAAATCAAGAACGCTGCTCGCATCGTCTTTCAGAGAAAGGGCTTTGCTGCTGCACGTACACGTGATATTGCCGAGGAGGCAGGGATAAATCTCGCTTTGCTGAACTACTATTTTCGCAGCAAAGAGAAACTGTTTGATTTAGTGATATTTGAGACGTTATCGCATTTTTTACAAGCGATGGTGAGTGTTTTTAATGACGAGGACACCCCGTTCGAGCAAAAAATCGAACTTATCGCAGAAAACTATATCAAGTTTGGCATTGAATATCCCGATGCTCCGTTGTTTATTTTAAGTGAAATCCACAAGCATCCCAACAAAATATTATATAAGACTCAGGTTGAACGTGTAATTGCGAACTCCGTTTTTGTTCGTCAGTTTCAAGAAAATGTAATGAACGGCAAAATCAAAGAGCCTAATCTGATGCACTTTATGATGAATTTAATGGGGTTGGCTTTTTTCCCTGTCGTTGCACAGCCTTTTATAACAACTATTGTAGGAGTAGATAATGCCCTGTTTACTAAGCTAATGGAGGAACGCAAGAGGCTCGTTCCCGTATGGATAAAAGAGATGTTTTTTTCGTCGTAATTTTTTTTGCACCACATTTAATCAAATGAATAAATCAAAATTATAAACCAAATGATTAAGATTAAAAACACGCTATTGTTAAGCTGGCTATTTGCCACTGTGGGTTTGAGTGCTCAGACCTTGAAAATTGAAGATTGTTACCAAATGGCAAGAGAAAATTTTCCTCTCGTCAAGCAATATGAGTTGATAGAGAAGAGCAAAGAATTTTCTATCGAAAACGCACAAAAGGCATATTTGCCGCAAATCGGGATTTATGCTCAGGCAACCTACCAATCGGAAGTAACAAAAATACCGCTTGATTTTGAGGCATTAAAGCCGATTTTGGGAAACAATGTGCCTACCATTCCCGAAATAAGCAAAGACCAATACAAAGTTTACGGCGATATATCCTATTCGCTTACCGGCTTGGTAACTAACAAAAATCAAAGCGACTTGGTAAAAGCAAACGCCGAGGTCGAAAAACAGAAATTGGAAGTCGAGCTCTACAAACTTCGCGAGCGTATCAATTCGCTTTTCTTTGGGGTGTTGCTTATCGACGAACAGATAGTACAGACCGAACTTGTAAAAAAGGATATTCAAAGCGGTATTGAACGTGCCGAAGTAGCCGTTAGAAACGGTGTGGCGTTGCGTAACACGGCGGATAATCTAAAAGCCGAGTTGCTCAAAACCAAACAGCGAGCAACCGAATTGCAAGCCACACGCAAGGGCTATGCAGATATGCTTTCGATATTTATAGGACAAAAGATTGATGAACACACGGTTTTTGAAAAGCCGTTTCCGCCTACTGTTTCGAACGAAATCAATCGTCCCGAAATAGAGTTGTTCAACTTGCAAAACAGAGCCTTCGACCTCCATAATCGTTTGATTACAAATAAAAATTTACCTCGTTTGAGCCTCTTTCTACAAGGAGGTTTCGGCAAGCCCGCACTGAATATGTTTAGCAACAACTTCGACCCTTACTATCTGACAGGCGTGCGATTGAGTTGGAATTTATCGGGATTTTATACCGCCCAAAACGAGCGAAAACAAGTTGCAACCAATCAGGCAAACATAAAACTTCAGCAGGAGACATTTTTATTCAACACCAATCTTGCGCTAAGTCAGCAACGTGCTGAAATTTCCAAAATGCAGGAACTGATTGCTGACGACAGCGAAATTATCAAGCTACGCGAAAAGGTTAAAAATACCACAAAAACAGCGTTGGAAAACGGCACGGCAACCACCAACGATTACCTTATTGCCGTCAATGCCGAAGCCCAAGCAAGGCAAAATCTTATCTTGCACGAAATACAATTAATTATGTATCAATACAATGCAAAAACAACAGCGGGAAATTAAAATAACTAAAAAATTAAAGTGATATGAATACCAAATCAATGATTAAAAAAGCAAAATGGACGTTATTAATCGTAGGCTGCTCATGGTTAGTTGGTTGTGGTGGAGGCAAAAACGATTTTGAGGCTTCGGGTACTTTCGAAGCCGAAGAGACAATCATCTCTGCCGAAGCCACAGGCGTAATTCGTCGGTTCGATGTGGAAGAGGGGCAAGAGCTTACCGCAGGTCGGGCAATCGGGTATATCGACAGCACGCAGTTGTATCTGAAAAAACGACAGTTGGAGAGTCAGATACGAGCTTTGCTGGGCAGAAAACCCAATATTGCCGTACAGCTTTCGGCATTGCAGGCACAACTGCAAACTGCCCAAACTGAGAGAACCCGCCTCGAAAAACTGCTTGCAGGCGACGCCGCCACTCAAAAGCAGTTGGACGATGTGAACGCACAAATCGAAGTGTTGCAAAAGCAGATTAACGCTCAGCAGTCGTCGTTGAAAATCTCAAGCGACGGCATTAGCGACGATGTGGCGACCTTGCAGGTTCAAATAGAACAACTCGAAGACCAACTCGCCAAACACCGCCTCACAGCTCCGCAAAACGGAACGGTACTTGCCAAAATAGCCAAAGTAAACGAATTGACCGCCATCGGCAAACCGCTTTACAAAATTGCCGATTTGCAAAACATTACATTTCGGGCTTTCGTAACTTCGGCACAGCTCACACAGCTGAAAATAGGGCAGAGCGTAAAAGTATTTGCCGATTTCGGTGAAAAAAACAGACGAGAATACAAAGGGACAATATCGTGGATTTCAGACAAATCGGAATTTACTCCCAAAACCATTCAAACGCAAGACGAACGAGCAAACCTCGTTTATGCCGTAAAGATAACCGTAAAAAACGACGGCTATCTGAAAATCGGGATGTATGGGGAAGTAAATTTCAATTAAAAATGAAGCTGTAAAAAATGATAGCAGTACATAACATAAGCAAGCGATACAACCAAGTACAGGCGTTGTCGGGAATCGGTTTTTCGGTAGGCAAAGGGGAAATATTCGGACTTATCGGTCCCGACGGTGCGGGCAAAACCACGCTTTTCCGCATTCTGACCACGCTTATCCTTGCCGACAGCGGCACAGCAACGCTTAATGGGTGGGATATTGTGCGAGATTATAGTCGCATTCGCGAAAACGTAGGCTATATGCCAGGACGATTTTCGCTTTACCAAACGATGACGGTCGAAGAAAATCTTGATTTCTTTGCAACGCTCTTTCGCACCACCATTGCCGAAAATTATGACCTTATCAAAGATATTTACAGCCAGATAGAGCCGTTCAAAGACCGTATGGCAGGCAAACTTTCGGGAGGTATGAAACAGAAGCTTGCTCTCTCGTGTGCTTTGATACACCGTCCGCTTGTGCTGTTTCTCGACGAGCCGACCACGGGCATCGACCCTGTGAGCCGCAAAGAGTTATGGGCAATGTTGCAGAAACTCAAAAGCAAGGGAATTACTATTGTTGTTTCCACGCCCTATATGGACGAGGCAATGCTATGCGACCGTATTGCAATGATACAAAAAGGCTCGATTATGACCATCGACACGCCGCAGGGAATAATCGACAAAATGCCGCAAAAGATTTTCGCAGTCAAAGCCCACAATATGAGCCGTCTGTTAGCTGATTTGCGGAGGTTTGAAAGTATCGAAACCTGTCATACTTTTGGAGAGTTTCACCACATAACTTTTGAATACGATAACGAAAAGTTATGTGATGAAATAAAGTTTTATTTGCATAAATTGGAATATAATAGCGTGGAAATCAAAGAAATCGAACCAACTATTGAAGATTGTTTTATGAATTTAACCGACTCTCGAATATGAAAAACGCAGTAATACGAGTAGAAAATCTAACCAAGCGTTTCGGCAACTTTACCGCAGTGGACAATATAAGTTTTGAGGTAGAAAAGGGAGAAATATTCGGTTTTCTCGGAGCCAATGGTGCGGGCAAAACCACCGCTATGCGTATGTTGTGCGGATTAAGCAATCCCACTTCGGGAGGCGGCACCGTTGCCGGCTTCGATATATCGCAGCAATCAGAAGAGGTGAAAAAACACATTGGCTATATGAGCCAAAAATTCGCACTTTACGAAGACCTGAAAGTTTGGGAAAATATGCGGCTGTACGCAGGCATTTACGGAGTGCCACGCAAAAAAATATCCGAAATAATCGACAAAATGCTTGTTTCGTTGGATTTCGAGAGCGAAAAAAACACATTTGTAAAAGAGTTGCCTCTCGGCTGGAAGCAGAAATTGGCATTTTCCGTCTCTATTATCCATCGTCCCGAAATTGTGTTTTTGGACGAACCGACAGGGGGCGTTGACCCTGCCTCACGCCGACAGTTTTGGGAACTGATTTACAAAGCCTCTTCCGACGGCATAACCGTATTTGTTACAACCCACTATATGGACGAAGCCGAGTATTGCAATCGCGTTTCCATTATGGTTGACGGACGAATTGACGCTCTCGACACGCCTGCCAACTTGAAACGGCAATTTGAGGCGGTTTCTATGGACGAAGTTTTCACAAAATTGGCAAGAGGAGCCAAAAGAGGCGACAAATAACTAAAAAACATTTTTACAATGAATAATTCCAAATCGAAACAACCGAAGGTAAGTTCGCAGTTTATGGCATTTTTCAAAAAAGAGTTCCGTTATATTTTCCGCGACACTTGGACAATGATTATCTTGCTGATATTGCCCATTTTAATGCTTATTCTTTTTGGTTTCGGCATTAGTACCGAAATCCGAAATACTCGTGTAGCAGTATTCGACCCTTCGAGAGACGTTGCAACACAGCAGATTGTCAATAGCCTCTCCACGAGCGAGTATTTTATTATCGACCGCTACCTTTCCGATATTTCGGAAGCAGAACAAACCTTGAAAAACGGCGACATCGGTATTATAGTGGTTTTTGAACCGCGATTCAACGAAAATCTCAATCGTGGCAACGCAAATATTCAACTGATTGCCGACGGTTCAGACCCCAACACCGCCTCGACGCTTGTTAATTATGCAACCGCAATCATCAACAGCAGCACCATAGCCGCAGGCAACGCCCCAACACAAGCCAACACCCCACTGCCTCGCATACATTGCCAAATCAAACTGCTCTACAACCCCACGATGAAAGGCACATACAATATTGTTCCGGGTGTTTTGGGAATGGTCTTGATGCTGATTTGTACACTGATGACATCCGTTGCCATTGCTCGCGAAAAAGAGACCGGTTCGATGGAAGTACTGCTCGTTTCGCCCATAAAACCTATCACAATAATTCTGTCCAAAACCGCACCCTATCTCATATTATCGCTGTTTAACCTTGCAACAGTATTGTTGCTTTCGGTTTTTGTACTCAAAGTGCCGATTGTGGGGAATTTGATATTACTGATAGGCTTATCTTTGGTTTTTATTTTCGTCTGTCTGTCGCTTGGAGTACTTATCTCTATTGTAGCTCCGTCGCAGATTGTGGCATTGCTCGTTTCGGCTATAATAGGGATAATGCTGACACTGATGTTGTCGGGTATGATTTTCCCGATTGAAAATATGCCGCTTGTTTTACAATGGTTGGCACAGATAATACCTGCCAAATGGTTTATAGAAGCCGCTCGGAATGTGATGATAAAAGGTTCGGGTATTGCAGCCATTGCCAAAGAATTGACAGTTTTAGGCGGAATGGCGTTGTCCCTTTTGGCATTAAGCGCAAATAGATTTAACAAAAGAATTGAATAACAATTTATTAAAGTCCGTATAATTATGTTGCGATATTTATTGGAAAAAGAGTTTAAACAGTTTTTAAGAAACAGTTTTTTGCCCAAAATGGTAATAGTGTGGCCCTTTTTGGTATTGGCGGTATTTCCGTTGATAGCCGATATGGATGTAAAAAACGTTTCGCTTGCCGTGATTGATAACGACCTAAGCCAAACCTCACAACAGATACGGGAGAAAATCGTTTCGTCGGGCAACTTCCACATCAGCGGCTATTTCGACAATACCGAAGCGGCGATGCAAAGCATCGAAAGAGGCGGTGCCGACATATTACTCGAAATACCGCCAAAGTTTCAGCAAAGCCTCCTCCGCGAAAATCGGGGCGACGTAATGATTTCCGCCAACGCCGTCAATGCAATGAAAGGCGGTCTCGGCTCTGCATACCTCACAGGCATCATTGCCGACTTCAATGGCGATTTGATTGCAAGGCAAATCCCCGAAGCAGCCAAAGCCAAGCCCGCAATAGAGGTGCGTCCGCTTTTTCGTTTCAATCCCAATTTGAGTTACAGAGCATTTATGATACCGGCTCTTGTAGCTATGATGCTGATTCTGATTTGCGGATTTTTGCCTACACTCAATATCGTAAGCGAAAAGGAAAAAGGCACTATCGAGCAGATGAACGTAACGCCTGTAAGCAAGCTCACACTAATCATTTCCAAACTTATTCCTTATTGGGTGGCAGGCTTTGTGGTTACCACGCTCAGTATGTTGTCGGCATTTTTGTTTTACGATATGTTGCCCAAAGGTTCAATTTTGCTGATATACCTTTTTGCTATGGTATTTATTTTGTGCATATCGGGGTTCGGGCTAATCGTTTCCAATCACGCCAACAATATTCAACAGGCAATTTTCATTATGTTCTTTTTTGTGGTAACGATGATATATTTAAGCGGGCTTTTCACCCCTTTTCGCAATATGCCCGAATGGATGCAGTTTATAGGCAATGCCAGCCCGCTGAAATACTTTATTCAGTCTCTGCGAATGATTTACCTCAAAAGTGCAACATTTACGGATATGCAACACCTTTTTTACTCGCTTTGTACCTTGACACTGTTCTTTAACGGTTGGGCTGTATTGAGCTATCGGAAAAAGAGTTGAGCGTTTTTGAGGCTCGTAACGCTTTGTTTTTCTGTTTTTGACGAAATGAAAAATATTTTTTACAACTTGGCGTGTTGTCTCGAATAACATATACGGACAATAGTCGAGAGACATTTTGAAGCGGATTTTGAGAGAGTAGGACAATAAAATATAATATGATATATATCAATCAAATAAATGTCTAATTTAAAAAATCTTAAAGTTATGGCACAGAGTAAAAACAACATTATCACCCACGGACTAAGTGGAAAAGTGGGCGACATCATCGTTTTCAGCCAACGAGGATAGTACCATAGGCAGCAGCGTGTCGGACATCAAAAAACTTGCCGTACTTCAAAGAGCGATACAATCTTCGGAAAACATTGGGTTATTTATTAATCTGCTGATGTTTATCGCCTATCTGTTCTTTTGTTTTTATCTCATCCCTTTAAGAATTGATAATGCAAGAATATCTATCCCGGAAGTTGAAAGAAATCCATCGCGAGTTGGAGACCATTGATATGGAAAATTGTGATATTCCCATAGAAAAGATGGTGCCGATGATTGAGTACTTGGAGGGGTGTTTGGAAGAGATACGAACTCGTTTTCTTTCCTTAAAAACCATCAGTGAAGAGGATGAAATCGCTTTCTTCAAAGAAGTAAAGCCCGAAATACTTGGCTTTCTGCTCTACTTCAACAAGATACATACGATAGACTTAAAGTGTCCCAATGGTAGCAACGACACTTTGAGAAAGTACTATCAAGAGGAACTAAACAGTCTGACCTATTTCTTTGAGCGAAACCTTGACTTCTACCAGTATTACCGCTCGAAATCTACCCATTTGGACAAGCATTACTTTATCCGGAATCAGCGTTGCCATCAGTTAGGATTGGACAGCGCACACTACATTATGGATAACGATTTTGCTACGGGTTACGATTATAAGGTTGCCAAAATCATCTGCAACGAGATGCTCCGCATTTATCTGAATAAGAAAATTCAGAATCTTGATAAACAGATGCTTATTAATAAAAACAGGACGACGCTTCCGACAAACGATTTGAAGTGGACAGGCCCCAAAGTAGCTTTGGTTGAGTTGGGATATGCTTTGGATGCGAGTAAGTTTCTCAATCGGGGTAATGCCGACATCAGAGAGATTATGATTAGTCTGGAAACAATATTCAATATCGACTTGGGGGAGTATTACAGGACTTACGTTTCCATCCGAGAACGGAAAATTGACCGGACAAAATACCTGAATCATATTATCGAAAGCCTTATCAGGCGTATGGAAGAAGATGATACCAGATAATTGAACGGCAGGCTATTTACTTTTGAGAACTACCAACTTGGTAGTTCTTTTTTGTTTTATCACAACCATCCTCAAACCCACTAAAACAGTGTTCTCTTGCCCCAAGAAACACCCTAAAAAACTTCTACCAAGTTGGCAGAGCATTGTTTTCAGACTTCCGAACTTTGCCGTGGATTCATAAAATTACAGATATGGAAGTCATCACGATAGACAGCCAAGCCTATAAAGAACTGGTTGCTAAAATCAACGCCATCGCCAAGTTTGTCATCGACCATCAGGACGACGATACCACGAACCCCGATGAAATGTGGGTGGATAGTTACGAGGTTTGTACATTCCTCAAAATCAGTGAACGCACCCTGCAACGCCTTCGCAGCAAGCGACTGATTTCCTATTCCATCATTTCCGGCAAATCGTACTATACCATTGCCGAAATTAAACGGATGCTGACCGAAAAA
>JBGYGP010000243.1:0-6163 GCA_041820645.1 Proteiniphilum sp.
AAGAATGGGGTTTATCTGTGTCCGTACGTTATGGGAGAGGGCTCTTTTTCACCGGGCAAAGAGAAACCGTGTGGTTTCTCCCAGGTTGGAGAAATGATAAATTCCCGTTTTCCACTCATCGGCCTCCAGAATCGTCAGAATCATTTCAGCCAAATCGGCGGCGTAGGTAGGAGTGCCGTGTTGGTCGGTTACTACCTCTATTTCGTTGCGTTGCTCCATCAGGCGAAGCATGGTTTTCACGAAATTGTTTCCGAATTCCGAATAGAGCCACGAGGTTCGAAGGATTATCCACTCTTTTGCGATGGAAAGAATCATGTCTTCGCCCGCCAGCTTGGTTTTTCCGTAAACCGATTCCGGTTTTGCGGGCGCATCTTCCCGATAGGGTTCGGAAGCCGTCCCGTCGAAGACGTAATCGGTGGAGATATGGATGATTTTCGCGCCGGATCCGGCAAGATGCTGCGCACCGAGGCAGTTTATCCGATAAGCGGCGTCGGCATCCGTCTCGGCTTTGTCCACGGCGGTATAAGCCGCACAGTTGACGATATATTCGATGGCGTTCTCTTCCACAAAATCCGTGACCTGCTGCTCGTTTGTGATGTCGAGCGTATCGACGTCTGTAAAAATAAAATGAAAAGGGGTGTCGGTTTTCTCCGTAAGTCTGTGAAGCTCACGACCCAGTTGTCCGTTCCCCCCCGTCACCAATACGTTTTTCCGTATCAATCCGTAGAAAACGGTCTCTTTCGGTTGCACGCTCTCGGTTCCTCCGAGATGTTTGCTCGATCCGGTGTAGATTGCCATAGTTTTATTATTTTTGCACAAAAATACAACGAAAATGGCAAAATACCATATTATCGAAACAGGATATTTCATGGGCGACGGCGGCACCATGTTCGGCGCCCTCCCGAAGCGATACTGGCAGAAGCGATACCCTTGCGATGAAGATAATATGTGCAAAATGGCGATGCGATGCCTCCTGATAGAAGCCGGAGACCGAAAAATAGCGGTGGATTGCGGCTGCGGAGACAAACAGTTGAAGCGGCTGATGTTTTACCGGCTTCACGATTTGAAGGAGCTGACTTCGGAAATCCGGAAACTGGGGGTTCATCCCGACGAGATTACCGATGTTGTCTTCACGCACCTCCATTTCGACCATTGCGGCGGCGGCACCCTGGCCGACGAAAAGGGAAACATCGTGCCGGCTTTTCGCAACGCCGTTTATTGGGTGAGCCGCAAACAATGGGACAATTACCGCAACCCGATGCTCCTTGAAAAAGACTCTTTTTTCCCCGAAAATATCGAGCCCATCGCCGAAGCGGGACAACTGACCCTGATCGACAACGACCGGAACATCTGCGAGCAGGTGTCGCTCAAACTGTTCGACGGACATACGCCGGGGCAGATTGCCGTTTTCTTCCGCGACGGCAAAGAGGAGATCGTTTTTCCGGGAGACATCGTTCCCAGCTCCGTCCACCTGGCGGCAAAATGCACATCGGCCTACGACAACAACGCCGCATTGGCGGTAGAAGAGAAACAGCGTTTTCTGAACGAAATAAAATCGCGCGAAGTAACCCTGATTTTCTCTCACGACGCCTACAAAAGCAGTCTGAAACAACATATTATTTAACTATTTTCCGCATTTATGAATCGAAAAAACTACAAAGTGGAGATTTGCGTAAACTCGGCCGAAAGTTGCGCCGAAGCGCAAAAAGGAGGCGCTCACCGGGTAGAACTCTGCGCCGCACTTTCCGAAGGAGGCCTTACCCCTTCGTACGGAGAGGTGGCGGGAGCGCGCAATCTGCTCGAAGATACCAAACTGCACGTAATCATTCGACCAAGAGCCGGCGATTTTCTTTTCTCCGACAGGGAGCATGAAATCATGCTCGCCGATATTGCCGTTTGCAAACGGCTCGGAGTGGATGGAGTCGTGTTCGGAACGCTTACCGCCGAAGGCGAAATCGATATGCTGCGCAACAAACAGTTGGCGGAAGCCGCCGAAGGAATGAGCAAAACGTTTCACCGCGCTTTCGACATGTGTCGCAACCCTTTCGACAGCCTGGAAAAAATCGTATCCCTGGGATTCGACAGAATTCTGACGTCGGGACAGCAACCCAAAGCCGAACAAGGCATCGGACTGCTGAAAGAGTTGGTGCGAAGAGCCGGCAATCGCATCGTCATCATGCCCGGAAGCGGCATCGACGAAGGAAATATCGCAAAAATAGCCCGCGAAACGGGCGCGTCGGAGTTTCATTTCTCGGCGAAAGTGTTTATAGAAAGCGGAATGAAATACAGAAACCCCGCCGTTTCGATGGGAGGAGCCGGCATCACGACCGACGAATACAAAAAAACGGTTGCAAGCGCGGAAAAAATAAAAAATACGATAAAAGAACTCGAAAAAACACTCCGCAAGGCGCAGAAATCGAGTGTTACGGCGCAGCATTTACTGGTAAGACGTAGAAATCGAATGTTACGGCGCAGCATTCTACTGGTAAGGCGCAGAAATCGAGTGTTACGACGCAGCATTCTACTGGTAAGGCGCAGAAATCGAGTGTTACGACGCAGCATTATGCCGGTAAGACGTAGAAATCGGATGTAACGACGCAGCATTCCGCCGGTAAGGCGTAGAAATCGAATGTAACGGCGCAACATTATGCCGGTAAGGCGCAGAAATCGAATGTAACGGCGCAACATTGTGCCGGTAAGGCGTAGAAATCGAGTGTAACGGCGCAGCATTATGCCGGTAAGACGCAGAAATCGAATGTAACGGCGCAGCATTTCGCCGGTAAGGCGTAGAAATCGAATGTAACGGCGCAACATTATGCCGGTAAGGCGTAGAAATCGGGTGTAACGGCGCAACATTCCGGTGCGGATGCGCAATAAACCGACGGCGTGCGCTGTTTTATTCTCCGTTTTACGGCAAAAATCCGAAAGGAATAAGTATATTTGCCCGTTGTTTGCCGGGATGAAACGCGCGAAGGCATCTTTCTTCAGAAAAACGAACAGGCAACCGGCACACCGGTTGCCGTTCGGCAACGGCCGGTTCCGGAACCGCCCCGCCGCATACCCGTCATCGCTTATCGCCAATGGCCGGAAACCGGCGGCAAGAGAGAAAACATTCTTTATTTTATCACAACAATAGATTCAATTCAGTTTTTTATGAAAAAAATCGGAAACTTTATTCTGGCTTTAAGCACGACAGCCCTGCTGCTGTCGTGCGGCAATCGGGGCAAAAACGTTCAATCCGCAAATTACGACGTAATCCCTTTGCCCAATGAAATCACAACCGCAGAAGGCAATCCCTTTATCCTCTCTTCCGCTACGAAAATCGTCTTTCCCGAAGGAAACGACAAGATGAAACGCAACGCCGAACTGTTATCGGAATTTCTGGGATTATCCTCCGGAATAAAACCGGCAATCACCGCCGCCACCTCCGGCAAAAACGCCATCATCCTGCAATTGGGGCTCGAATCGGACAACCGGGAGGCCTACCGCCTGACGGTAACCGAAAATACAATCACCGTTTCGGGAGCTACCGAAGCCGGCGTCTTCTACGGAATACAAACCCTGCGCAAATCGGTTCCGGTAAATGCCCGGTCGGTATCCTTCGCCCCCGTCACCATCCACGACGCCCCGCGCTTCGGATACCGCGGCGCAATGCTCGACGTGGCGCGCCATTTCCAACCGGTAGAGTTCGTGAAAAAATACATCGACCTGCTCGCCCTGCACAACATGAATACATTTCATTGGCACCTCACCGAAGATCAGGGCTGGAGAATCGAAATAAAGAAATATCCGGAACTGACCCGGATAGGCTCGCAACGCACCGAAACGGTCATCGGACGCAATAGCGACAAATACGACGGAACTCCCCACGGCGGATTCTACACCCAACAGGAAATCAAAGACATCGTACAATATGCCGCCGACAGATACATCACCGTCGTCCCCGAAATAGACCTGCCCGGACACATGCTCGCCGCATTGGCATCGTATCCACAACTCGGATGCACCGGAGGGCCCTACGAAGTGGAAAAAAAATGGGGCGTTTTCGACGACATCCTCTGCGCGGGAAAAGAAGAGACCTTCACCTTCCTCGAAGGCGTGCTCGCCGAAGTAATGGAGCTCTTTCCTTCCAGACTCATTCACATCGGAGGCGACGAAGCCCCCAAAGTACGCTGGGAAAAATGCCCCGCCTGCCAGGCCCGGATCAAAGAGTTGGGAATCAAAGCCAAAAACGGATTTCAGGCGGAGCACTACCTGCAAAGCTACGTAACCGCACGCATAGAGAAGTTTCTCAACGACAACGGCCGAAGCATCATCGGATGGGACGAAATATTGGAAGGAGAATTGGCTCCGAACGCAACCGTAATGTCATGGAGAGGTATGGAAGGAGGTATCAAAGCCGCACAAATGGGACACGACGTAATCATGACCCCTACGCAATACGCCTATTTCGACTATTATCAAACAGCAGACAACGAATCGGAACCGCTGGCCATCGGAGGATTCCTGCCGCTCGAAAGAGTTTACGGCTTCGAACCCGCTCCCGACATCCTCACCGAAGAGCAGAAAGCACACATCATCGGAACACAAGCCAATCTCTGGACGGAATACATCAAAACCCCCGAACACGCCGAATACATGGCGCTACCCCGTCTGGATGCCATCTCGGAAGTGCAATGGACACAACCCGCAAAGAAAAATTACGACAACTTCCTGCAACGCCTCCCCGCAATGCTCAAACTTTACGATAAACTGGGATACAACTACGCCGGACACGTCTTCGACATCGATGCAAAAACGGCTCCGAACCTCGAAACAAACTCTCTGGACGTAGAACTCGCAACAATAGACAACGCCGATATACATTATACCCTCGACGGAAGCCAACCCACCCCCTCTTCCGACAAATACGAAGGAAAATTCTCGGTCAAAGAGAACGTCGAAATCAAAGCAGCCGCATTCAGAGACGGAAAACCGGGCAAAATATACACCCAAAAGGTACATACCGCCAAATCGAGCTACAAACCGATAGAACTGCTCACCCCGACAGCGCCCCAATACACCTACGCGGGAGCAGAAATACTGATTGACGGACTGTTGGGAAACTCCGTAAACTACCGCACCGGAAAATGGCTGGGTTATCAGGGACAAAACATGGTTGCCGTCATCGACATGCTGCAACCTACCCCAATATCCTCCGCCGAAATCCGTACCTGCGTAGTTACCGGCGATTGGATATTCGACGCATCCGAATTTACCGTAGAATCATCCGACGACAACGCAACCTACACCGCAGTAGCCGGTGAAAAAATCGACAACACAAAAACCGAACACTGGTCGGATATTGTCACCCACACACTCACATTCGCACCAAAAACCGCGCGGTATTTCAAAATCACACTCAAACCCTCGATAATGCCGGAGTGGCACCCGGGAAAAGGAAAAACTGCATTCCTCTTTGTCGATGAAATCGCTCTGAACTGAAAAAGAAAACCGGAAACAAGTCGCCGCAAAACCGAAACAAAAAAACAGGCTGCCGAAACCAATCGGCAGCCTGCTTTTTCTGTTACACGATCCGAAGACCGGCCTATTTCTTCTTACGATCTCCGTAGCGGCTCATAAACTTATCGACACGCCCTGCCGTATCAACCAGTTTCTGCTTGCCGGTATAGAAAGGATGCGAAGAACTCGTAATCTCAAGCTTCACTAACGGATAAGTAACACCATCGATCTCGATGGTCTCTTTTGCATTGACCGTCGAACGGGAAATAAACACTTCTTCGTTCGACATATCCTTGAAAACTACCGGACGATAATTGTTGGGATGTATTTCTTTTTTCATTGTCGTTAAATATGTTTGTTTTATTTTTTTACTTCGAAACTTTTCAGTCCGCAAAGATACGATAAATCATCCGAAAAAGAAAAATTAAATCGCAATATTTATCTCGCTTCATCAAAAAAATACGCAAAAATCAACGGATACATCCCCCTGGAAACCGTTTCGGGAAAACACACGGAAAGAATCTGCAAACGTTTCGCCTACGAACGATTTATCCCCTCCGGGAAAATCATAAAAAACAAAAAATAAGCGGAATTCACCGGAATAGTTTCGACAAAATATTTCCGTTTGAGCAGAATAAATGCTATTTTTGTAAGCCGAATT
>JBGYGP010000244.1:0-11264 GCA_041820645.1 Proteiniphilum sp.
GGAAGTTCATTAAATAGCTTCAGGACATATTTGAAATAACTCTGAGAGTGTATTAAATAACTTAAGGACATATTTAAAATAACTTAGGAAGTTCATTAAATAACTTCAGGGCATATTTAATCAACTCTGGAAGTTCGTCAATTAACTTTGGGAGATATGCAGCAGAGCCTAAAAAAGCCCTCGTTGCCTTATTTTTACTATTTTGAGCAAATGCCCCATCTCGACGACGGCGATATTCTTTCTTTTATATGTTGCATAACATATAAAATCTATTTAATTAATCGTTTAACTTTTTGTAATTTTGTCCTCGAATTTCGATAAAGATAATACAAACGATGACGAAAGTTTCATTGAAAGTCCTTGCAAATGAAGTGGGTGTTTCTGTCGCCACTGTTTCCCTTGTGCTTAGCGGCAAAGGCAAGAACGGACGCGTGAGTAAAAAAACCGCCCAAAAAATCATCGACAAAGCCAATGAATTGAACTATGTTCCCAACAGTTTGGCCAAAGGCCTTAAAATGGGACAATCGGAAACCATCGGATTGATTGTTGCCGATATTTCCAATGTATTCTTTGGAACATTAGCCCTTCACATTCAGAATTATGCCGAAAAACACGGCTATACCGTCATCATAGGCAACACCAACGAGCGGGTGGAAGAGATGGCAAAGATGATAAACCTGATGAATGCCAGGCAGGTGGACGGACTCATCATCACGCCTACCGAAGGAAGCGACGAACTTGTAAAACATCTTATAGAAAACAATAAACCGCTGGTCTTGATAGACAGAAGTTTTCCCGAACTGAATGCGGATTCGGTGCTTATAAACAATTTCGAGATCTCTTATACCTCCACTAAGCAGCTTATCAGGCAAGGGTGCAGGAATATAGCCTTTGTAACCTACAAGCAGGATCATTATCATATCAATGAGCGCCGCAGAGGGTTTACCGAGGCCATGAAAGATGAGGGAACATACAATGCGGAGAATATCCGCGAAGTCAGGTACGAATTTCTGCGAAGCGATATGGAAAAAGCGATTTCGTACATCATAAGCAAAAAAGAGAAAATCGATGGCGTTTTCTTTGCCACCAATTCCCTGTCGCTTGCCGGTGTAAAATCGTTGCTCGAACAGCATGTTGCCGTGCAAAAAGATATTCAGGTGATGTGTTTCGACGAAAGCGAGGCTTTTTATCTGCTCCCGATCTCTTTTCCTTTTATCAAACAACCTATTGAGGAGATGGGCAAAAGAGCAATCACTTTACTTGTAAATCAGATAGAAAACAACGGGAAGAAAGAGACGGGAGTGGAACATTGCGTTATAAAAGCCGAATTGGTGTTGAGTTGAAATTTTTTTACCGAAAAAGTTAAACGTTTAATCGCAATGGTTTATGAAACGGATGCCCTGAACGGTTACATTCTCGGTAAGCGGTTATGGAATAATCAGGAATAATTTAAATAAAAAAAGAACAACATGAAAAGTAAGTATCCTAAAATCGGCATACGTCCGGTTATTGACGGCCGCCGCGGCGGCATTCGCGAATCGTTGGAAGAAACAACCATGAACTTGGCAAAAAGCGTGGCCAAATTGTACGGCGAAACATTACGTTATCCCGACGGAAGCCCCGTACAATGCGTCCTTGCCGATACCTGTATCGGAGGAGTGAAAGAGGCAGCCGATTGTGCAGCGAAGTTCGAACGTGAAAACGTAGGGCTGTCTTTATCGGTAACACCCTGTTGGTGTTACGGTTCCGAGACCATCGATATGAACCCCCAAATCCCGAAAGCCATTTGGGGATTCAACGGAACGGAACGTCCCGGAGCCGTGTATCTGGCGGCTGCTTTGGCAGCACACAATCAGAAAGGACTTCCAGCCTTCGGGATCTACGGAAGAGAAGTACAGGATGCTGGGGACACCTACATCCCCGACGATGTAAAAGAGAAATTGTTGCGTTTTGCCCGTGCCGGACTGGCGGTAGCCCAAATGCGGGGGAGGTCGTATCTGGCCATCGGTTCGGTATCGATGGGAATTGCTGGTTCGATGGTAAACCCCGACTTCTTGCAGGAATACCTCGGTATCCGTGCCGAATTCGTGGATTGCAGCGAAATACTTCGCCGGATCCAACAGGAAATTTATGATAAAGATGAATTTGCCCGAGCATTGGAATGGACAAAAAAACATTGTCGCGAAGGCGAGGATTACAACCCGGAGCATCTGAAACACAGCCGTGAACAGAAAGATAAGGATTGGGAATTCGTTGTAAAGATGACGTTGGTCATGCGCGATTTAATGATTGGAAATTCCAAATTAGACGAAATAGGATTCGGAGAAGAAGCGCTCGGGCATAATGCCATTGCAGGCGGTTTTCAGGGACAGCGGCAATGGACGGATTTCTTGCCCGACGGCGATTTTTCGGAAGCCATTCTCAACTCTTCTTTCGACTGGAACGGTATCCGCGAAGCATTTGTTTTCGCTACCGAAAACGATTACCTGAACGGTATCAGCATGTTGTTCGGACACTTGCTTACGAATACCGCTCAGATTTTTGCCGATGTGCGTACCTATTGGAGTCCCGAAGCCATCGAACGAGTCTGCGGCTGGAAACCCGAAGGCATCCTTGCAGGTGGAGCCATCCATCTCATCAATTCGGGCTCCTGTACCTTGGACGGAACCGGACAGCAATCCGATGCCGAAGGCAATCCTGCGATGAAACCGCATTGGGAAATCGGTGAAGGAGAAGTAACAAAAATGCTGGAAGCCACGACATGGCATCCCGCATCGCTCGAATACATGCGGGGTGGCGGTTACTCGTCGCAATTCCTTACCAGACCCGGCATGCCGGTAACCATGTGCCGGTTGAATCTGATAAAAGGATTGGGGCCGGTATTGCAGATTGTCGAAGGTTGGACAGCTGCTTTCCCAGAAAAAATATTCGACATCATCAATAAACGTACCGATAAAACCTGGCCGTCCACATTCTTTGTGCCGCGCCTGACGGGAAAAGGACGCTTTACCGACGTCTATTCCGTAATGAATTATTGGGGAGCAAACCACGGCGCCATCAGTTACGGTCATATCGGAGCCGATTTGATAACGTTGGCTTCGGCTCTTTCCATTCCTGTAAACATGCACAATGTGAATGACGAAAAGATTTTCCGGCCTTCGGCGTGGGCTGCGTTCGGTTCGGATAACGAAGGCGCCGACTATCGTGCATGTGCAACGTATGGCCCCTTGTACAAGTAAAACCTTTTAATTTTTTTAGAATCAA
Source organism: Proteiniphilum sp. (assembly GCA_041820645.1). Classification (GTDB taxonomy): domain Bacteria; phylum Bacteroidota; class Bacteroidia; order Bacteroidales; family Dysgonomonadaceae; genus JBGYGP01. The sequence goes on from JBGYGP010000244.1 coordinate 3,265, forward strand.
TGAAAAAAACGAGAGTAACAACTATTTTAAGTCTTTTTTTCGGATTGTTATTTTTTTATCCGGCGTTTTCGCAAGCCGATTTTTCGACCGAAATGTTTGATTTGGCAAAATTGAAAACGGGAGTAAAAAACAGGAGAATTTCAAGCACTGACAAGACCGGAGGAAACAGAGACCATCTGGAACCTTTTCAGCCCGGCGAAAAACGCACCATCGCCGAGATTAAAGGAGCGGGCGTGATTAACCACATCTGGATTACCATTGCCCCGCCACCCAACGAATTGAGTCGCAACGACATTATCTTGCGCATGTATTGGGACGGAAACGACTATCCGTCGGTGGAGTCGCCCATTGGTCCGTTTTTCGGACAGGGCTGGGATGAACGTTATAATTATGCCTCCCTTCCTTTATCGGCCGGCCCCGAAAACGGTACGGGACTATCGAGTTATTTTGCCATGCCGTTTGAAAAAGGCGCCCGCATTGAGATCGAAAATCAGACCGATAAAACCATCAATGCTTTTTATTTCTACGTCGATTATTTGGAGATGAAAAAATTGCCCGAAAATATGGGGCGTTTTCATGCCTGGTACAACCACAGCCTTACCGAAGCCCTGCCCGAAGGTGAAACCGAATGGGCGCTTATCGGTCCCTGGAAACCCAATACACAGACCGATAGGAATTATGTATTTATTGAAACCGAAGGCAAGGGACATTTCGTGGGTATTAACTATTATGTGCACTCTCCCACCCCCATGTGGTATGGCGAGGGTGATGATATGTGGTTTATCGACGGAGAAAAAACAGCGTCGCTCATTGGTACCGGAACCGAAGATTTTTTCAACACCTCTTGGTGTCCGAAAGAATCGTTCTCTCACCCTTATTTCGGTTATCCGCGCGTGAACAACGACGTGGGGTGGCTGGGACGTACGCACGTGTACCGTTTTTTCATCAATGACCCCATCTTTTTTGAAAAAGAAGTGAAAGGCACCATTGAAACAGGCCATAACAACAATTTGACCCTCGATCTGAGCACTGTGGCTTATTGGTATCAAGACAAAGCCGCAGCGCTTCCTCCTGCACCAACCAAAGAAATGAGAAAACCCAAACCCTTTATCAATCATATTGATATGCACCGCTGGAGAGATGCCTGGCGCAAAGCAAAAGGAAATGACCCGCAGTTGTGGGGGAATGAATAGTAAAAATTGATAATCGAATTTATATAAAATTATGAGAAAAAGAAAAATTGAAAAACTGATTCTTGTACTGTTTTTGTGTATGGGAAATACGTTGTTCGGTGCGGCTCAATCGGAACGAAAGGTAACCGGGCGCGTGATGGATGCACAAGGAGAGCTCCTGATAGGAGTAAATGTAATGGAAGAAGGAACTACCAACGGTACTGTTACCGATGTAAACGGAACTTACATCATTCACATCACAACAACATCTCCTAAACTGATATTTACGTATGTTGGATTTAAGTCGAAAGAAATCCAAGTCGGTAATCAGGGAATTATCGACGTTACGTTGGAGGAGGACATTGAAGCATTGGACGAAGTGGTTGTAGTGGGATTCGGAACACAGAAAAAGGCTTCTGTTGTGGGTTCGATAACAAACGTCGAACCAGGAAAACTGTCGTTGACACCAAGCCGTTCGCTCAGCAACAACCTGGCCGGTATGGTATCGGGGGTTATTGCTGTGCAACGTAGCGGTAATCCGTGGTTCAATAATTCCGATTTTTGGATTCGGGGTATCAGTACTTTTACCGGGAATACGCAGCCATTAGTATTGGTAGATGGTATTGAACGATCGTTACACGATATCGATCCGGAAGAAATTGAATCATTCTCTGTGCTGAAAGATGCTGCGGCAAGTGCCGTGTATGGTGTTCGCGGAGCCAATGGAGTGATTATGATTAATACTAAACGCGGAAAAATTGGCAAACCACAGGTAGATGTGCGTTTTGAGAAGGCATATACCGCACCCATCAAATTGTTGGATTACATAGGAAGCGTAAAATATGTAGAATTAATCAACGAAATGAATGCAGAAAACGGTAAAGCGCCATTTAAAACTGAAGCGGAAATATTGAATTATAAATACCAGACCGATCCGGAACTTTATCCCGACGTAAATTGGTGGAAAACAATTGCGAAAGATCATGCCGATAATACAAAAGCAAATTTAAGCATTAACGGCGGCTCGGATATTCTGCGCTATTCGTTGGTAATAGGTTATTATGACGAAAATGGAATCATTCGCAGAGATCCCAAACAAGTATGGAACTCCTCACTGAAGGTTAGTCGCTATACAGTTCGCTCCAATGTAGATGTAAACGTTACGTCGTCAACTCTTTTGCGCGTTAATTTAGGCGGTATGCTGCAAACAAAAAATGCACCTCCCGGAAACGATGAAACAAACTTTGGAATTTTTCAAAAGGCAATGCAAATCCCACCCTTCAGGCATCCTCCTGTTTACGCTGACGGACGCATACCGAGGATATCTTCCAGGGAAAATCCGTGGGCGTGGGCTACCCAACGGGGATTTGAGAAAATGAATCACAGCAAAATAGAGGCTCTGACATCGGTTGAGCAAGACTTAAAAATCCTTACACCCGGCTTAAAGGCAAAATTGACGTTTGCTTTCGATAAATTCTCAGGAAATTCCGTTATACGCTCAAAAACACCCGATTATTACACTCCGGCTTCCGCCCGCGATGCCAATGGCAATCTGATAACGAGTATTGAGTATCAAGGGGAGCAGTTTTTAGGACACAGCAACAGTGCCGATTGGGGCAATCAAAGCCTTTATCTGGAAGGAATACTCTCTTATAATCGTACATTTAATGGGGTGCACGATATAAACACAATGTTGCTCTACAACCAAAAAGATTACGACAGAGGCGATCGCCTTCCTTATCGAAATCAGGGAATTGCGGGACGTTTTTCTTACACCTATGACCGGCGCTATGTGGGTGAATTTAATTTTGGTTACAACGGTTCCGAAAACTTTGCTCCCGGTAAACGTTTCGGATTTTTTCCTGCTGTAGCCTTGGGTTGGATTGTGTCGCAGGAGAAATTTATGCAGCCTGTTTCGCACATTATTTCCAATTTAAAAATACGTGGTTCGTGGGGAGAAGCCGGAAACAGTATTCTTGGTAGAAATATTTGGGACAAACGTTTTGCTTATATCGCAACTATTGTTGATACTGGTTCGTATCGCTGGGGAACTGAAAATAATATCTACCGCTTAGGCCGTGCCGAAGGCGATGTGGGTGTTGGCGACTTGACGTGGGAATCAGTTTCCAAAGCCAATGTGGGATTGGAAGTTGGTTTATTAAACAATGCCATCAATTATACTGTGGATGTTTTCAAAGAGAAACGTAGGGATATTTTTATGGAAAGAAAAAACATTCCCGGATCGGCAGGCTTTAACAGAACTGTTTGGGCTAATTTCGGAAAAGTTGAAAATAAAGGGATTGATATGTCTTTAACCGTCAGCCACCGAATCAATAAAGATTGGTCTGTTTCGGCATTTGCCAATTACACTTACGCCCACAATAAAGTGGTAGAGATAGACGAGCCAGCTTCGATAGTGGGTACATATCGTTCCCAAACGGGTAAACCGGTCGGACAATTATTCGGATTGATTGCCGAAGGCTTATTTACCGAAGACGATTTTGACGCAAACGGAAAGCTTAAACCGGAGATTCCGGTACAGAATTTCAGCGATGTAAAAAATCTCCGTCCCGGAGACATCAAATACAAAGATATGAATGGTGACGGGCAGATTACTGCCGTGGACGCTACAGCTATTGGCGGTACGCGTGTTCCCGAAATTGTGTATGGCTTTGGCGCAAACCTGCGTTATAAAGCTTTGGATTTTGGATTTTTCTTTCAGGGAACAGGAAAAACATCTCAAATATTGGGAGGAGAAAATTGGCTGCCCGCATCAGTACTTGGAGCAGGCAATATTTTTTCGAATGTAGATGACCGCTGGACGCCTGAGAATCCATCGCAAAACGTATTTTGGCCTCGTTTGGGAGACAGAGCTGTTGCCAATAATGAACAAAAATCTACCTGGTGGTTGCGCGATATGAGTTTTCTGCGATTGAAAAACATCGAGTTAGGATATAATTTCCCGCGCAGCTGGGTAACAAAAGCAGGGGTTCGCGACTGTCGCTTATTTGTGCGAGGTTCGAATTTACTCACTTTCTCAAAATTCAAATTGTGGGATCCGGAGTTGGAAACAACCGATGGATTAAAATACCCGCAAATGAAATCTGTATCTGTAGGCTTAAACATTTATTTTAATAATTGAGAAGAAATATGAAGAAGCTAATAATATTGTTGTTGTCACTTATTTTAGGCGTAACAAGTTGTTCCGATTATCTGGATTATCAACCCGATGATTTCCTTACTATGGAAATGATATTTTCCGATAAAATCAGAACGGAAGACTGGCTGGCAAGTGTTTATTCATCTGTCCCGAGTCCGATGTGGGGTTATTTTAAGGATCAAGGATTCAATCTTATGGGCGATGATATTACCATCCCGCAAGAATGGCAGCCGTTTGGTTGGGCTAATGTGTATGCTTATACAACAGCCAATTGGAGTTCTATATCGAGTTGGAATCCGAATTATTGGGTGGAACTCCCTAAAAGGATACGTACCGGACTTATATTTCTTCGGGAAGTAAGGACTATCCCCGAAGCCGGATTAACGGAAGAATATGTAAATCAGATGAAAAACGAAGTTCGGTTTCTTATCGCTTATTACTACTCGTTGATGATAGAGATGTACGGGTCTATTCCTTTTGCTCCGGAGGTTATTTATGCTGTTGATGCTCCTGCTTCCGAACTGATGACCGGACAAACACCCTACGATGAAATCGTGGATTGGATTGATAAGGAACTCAAAGATGTTTCTACCAAATTGCCGGCAGTTTATTCCGACAACAACAATTGGGGAAGAGCTACAGCGGTAATGGCACTCGCCATTAGGGCACGCACGCTGCTTTTTGCGGCAAGTCCTTTGTTTAACGGCAACCCCGATTTGAAAGATTGGCAAAATGCCGATGGCGTGAATCTTTTTAAACCTGAGTACGACGCACAAAAGTGGAAACGCGCCGCCGAAGCGCACAAAGAGCTGATTGATGCTGCCCGCGCCGGAGGATACGATTTATACAGAGAATACAATGCAGATGGTTCTATTGATGCGTTTATGTCGTACTACAATCTTTCTCTGAAACGGTTTTCCGACGGAAACAAAGAAATCATCTTCGGAAGATCGGAGAACGAAAATTTAGGCGATTTCCAACGGCATCATCTGCCTAAGGGTATCGCCGGAAATGCGGGCATGGGAGTAACACAGGAGTTGGTGGACGCTTTTTTCATGAAAAACGGAATAGCGCCAATTATCGGATATAACGATGACGGATCGCCTATTGTCAATCCTGCATCGGGTTACGTGGAAAAGGGTTTTTCAAGCGAAGTGGAAAGAAGAACGACTTCGTGGCCGGGTGGTGGCCCTTCTAACTTGAGAGAAGGAACGCTAAACGTGATAACAATGGATGGAACATACAACATGTATTGTAATCGAGAACCTCGTTTTTATGTTTCGGTCATTTTCAATGAAGCATGGCTGGGGGTTGCTAACCGGAGAGTGGAATTTCTTCAAGACGGTGGAAGAGATACCGGGTACACGTTCGATGCACCGCAAAACGGATACAATGTGAGGAAACGCATCAGTTTGGAAGTTTATCCGATCGAAAACCGTTTCCCTTATCAACCCGGTATCTTATACCGTTTGGCCGAAGCCTATCTGGGATATGCCGAAGCAATAAATGAAGCGCAAGGGCCTACGGAAGAAGCGTACAGATATGTCAATCTGGTAAGAGAAAGAGCCGGAATTCCCAATTTACAAGCCGGATTATCGAAAGAGCAGATGCGAGAAGCCATCCGGCATGAAAGGCGTGTTGAATTTAATTGCGAAGGCATTCGCTTTAACGATGTGCGCCGGTGGAAATTGGGAGAAAAATATTTGAATACCCGTTTGTTTGGGATGAATTTCAACGGTAATAAGAAAAGCGATGATGATAACGACCCGAAAGCTTTTTACAAGAGGACTTTTTACAAAAACAGATATTTTAATAAAAAAATGTATTTATGGCCTGTACCCCAGGCACAAATGGATATTAATCCGAATTTGCGGCAAGCGCCGGGATATTGATGGGTTTAATTTAAAAGATTAATTAAGATTTATGAAGATAATAAAGATATACTTAGGCATATTGCTTTTGTTGGTCGGAAGCATATCTTGCAAAGATAATTTCTCCGTTGATTTATCCGATAGACCGTTTGTCCGGTTGAATAAGACATCGATTTCGATTACTACCGGAGAAAGATATACTATAAAAGCCATCGTAGATACTTTGGGCAGCGCCAACAAAACGTTCAATTGGACCATTGCCGATAATGGTGTAGCTTCTATCGAAACTGTGAACAACAGTACGGCAATTGTAACCGGATTGGGAACCGGAAATACGGTAATCAAGGTGGAATCGACTGACGGGAAGATAAAATATTTCTCGAACTTAAACGTTACGGGAGAGCGGGTAATAAAAATATTGGCTATCGGAAACAGTTTTTCGGACGATGCGATAGAACACTATCTCTATGACCTTGCAAAAGCAGCTGGACATAAAGTAATTATCGCCAATCTTTACTTTGGAGGCCGTTCTTTGCAAACTCATTGGGAAAAAGCATCTACCGACGGGAATGATTATCAGTTGCGGGTAATTTCGTCCGACGGATCGAAAAACGCATTCAATAATGTATCGGTAAGACAGGCTATCGAAAGAGAAAACTGGGATTACATTAGTTTTCAGGAAGTAAGCCAACTTTCGGGTAAAATCGAAGGTTATCAGGAGTACCTTCCCCGCTTGGTAAATTTCGCGAAAACGCTGACTACAAATCCCGATGTGAAGTTTATTCTGCATCAAACCTGGGCTTATGCACAAAATTCGGATCATTTTGGTTTTGTTAATTACGACAGAGACCAGATGACCATGTACAATGCCATCGTAAATGCCGTGTGGAAGGCCAAAGAGTTGGCAAACATCGATATTGTGGTGCCTGCGGGAACAGCGATACAAAACGGACGTACCAGCTACATAGGTGATAAATTTACACGGGACGGATATCACCTGAACCTGAATATCGGCCGTTTTACCGCTTCGTGCGCTTGGTTCGAAACTCTGTTCGGAGATATTTCAGAGAATACATTCTATTCCGAAAACCTCTTGAAATACGATACCGAACTGGCAAAAACAGCTGCATATAATGCAGTGAAACAACCCAAAGAAGTAACTGAGTTAGTAGATTATAAAGAACCGGGTCCCAATGAGTTTGTATTGACAAAACCGATATTTATTGATTTCGGAGAGGTGGAAACAGCAGAAATATTCAATAATTTCAAGCATCCCAACGATGGTAAACTCGCCAACCTGAAAGATACGGACGGCACAAATTCCAATTTTGGGATTGAAATTTCGGAACGCTTTACCGGAACTTTGTCGCGAGGACTTCAAAATGTATTGGGTTTCCCGAAAACCGTTTCCGAAGACATGTTTTTCAGCGATGGAAAATTTGTTCCTCAAAGCAGTTTTGTTGTTTCAAATCTGAACAGAGACCAGAAATATACTTTTGTTTTTTATGGTTCAATAAACGATGACGGAACGGAAACCGAATTTAATGTGATCGGTAAAAATTCGGGAAAAGCAGCTTTGGATAATGATAACAATTTGGGGAAAATTGTTGTTGTTGAAGGAATTCAGCCGGAAGACGACGCAACAATTACCATCCGTCTAAAGCCTGGGTCCAACAACAAACATTGGAACTTGTTCTTCGGGATAAATGCGATGATGATTTTGCCGGAAGGAATGTCCGTTCCTTTAAAACCAAATGAATTTATTTTGGAATATCCTGTTTATATCGATTTCGGAAC